>JALZGD010000224.1:0-1731 GCA_030861205.1 Actinomycetota bacterium | reverse complement strand
CGGGCCCGATCGCTCGCGGGTCGAATTTCGATTTCGACGTGCGCAAGGACGAGCCTTACCTGGTCTACGACCACTTCGACTTCGACGTGCACTCGGCTCCGAACGGCGACTGCTTCGACCGCTTCTGGGTCTTGCTGCACGAGGTCGTCGAGTCGGCAAAGATCGTCGAGCAGGCGATCGAAGGTCTTCCTTCGGGCTCGTTCATGGGGAAGGTCCCTCGCGTCATCCAGGCCCCTGCCGGCGAGGTCTACATTCGAACCGAGAACCCGCTCGGCGAGCTCGGCATGTACCTGATCTCGGATGGCGACCGCAAGCCTTACCGGTTGAAGCTGCGAACCCCTTCTTATTCGAACGTCTCGGCCCTGCCGGCCGTGCTCAGGGGGACATTGGTCGCAGACATGATCGCGATCCTCGGATCGTTCTTCTTCGTCCTGGGGGACATCGATCGCTGATGCATCACGTCATCGCGGGCACCCAACTCTTCAACAACGTCCATCTGAACCCTTGGGTCATCCTCGCGATCAAGGTCGTCGTCATCCTGAGCTTCGTTCCGGTCGCGGCATTGACGGGCGGTTACGCGCTGCACAAGGTGATGGCTCATCTCCAGCATCGTGTCGGGCCGATGTATGCCGGCGCGTTCCACGGGTGGGCCCAGACCCTCGCCGACGGGATCAAGTTCATTTACAAGGAAGACATCATCCCGGCCGCCGCGGACAAGAGGGTTTTCAAGCTGGCGCCGATCATGGTGTTCGTTCCTATCTTGATGCTGTACCTCGTGATACCGGTCGACAAGCGGTTGGTCGTCGAGAACATCGACGTCGGCGTCTTCTATCTGCTGGCGATAGGTTCGGTGTCGACGATCGGCGTGCTGATGGCGGGATGGTCATCGGCGAACAAGTACTCGTTGATCGGCGCGCTGAGAGCGGCGGGTCAGCTTCTCGCCTACGAGTTGCCGTTCGTTCTGACGGTGGCGTCGGTTGCGATGTACGCGGGCACGTTGTCCGTCACGGGCATCGTCGAGAAACAGCACTGGCCCCTGATCATCTGGCCGCCCGGCCTCGGCTTGATCGCCTTCCTGATCTTCTTCGCGGGCGCGACTGCCGAGATGACGGTGCCGCCATTCGACATGCCGGTCGCCGAGTCCGAGATCATCACCGGGCCGTTCACCGAGTACACCGGGATGCGCTTCATCTTCGGCGTGTTCTTCGCAGAGATGGGCCACATGATCGCGTTCAGCGGGATAGCTACCGCGCTTTTCCTCGGTGGCTACCGACCGATCGTGCCCGCACCCGGGCTGGACAAGGTGCCCGGAGTCATCTGGTTCTTCGCAAAGCTGTGCTTCGTCGTTTTCTTGTTCTTGTGGGTGCGACCGACCTTTCCGCGGCTTCGCGAGGACCAGCTGCAACGTTTCGCGTGGAAGGTGCTGATCCCGTTGTCGCTTGTGCTCGTGCTGGGCATGGGGGCATGGGTGCTGTACGCATGAGGGTGAAATAGGGATGGCGACGACAGATCTCGAGAAGCTCAAGCAGGCGCGGCGCTTCGGCGTAGGCATCGGTCTGCTCAAAGGGCTCGGCGTGACGCTGAAGCACCTCTTCAAGCACAACACCGTCATCCAGTACCCGGACGTGAAGCAAGACTTACCTTCGCGCAGTCGCGGCGTCATCGCGCTGAAAGAAGAGAACTGCACGGTCTGCATGCTCTGCTCGCGCGAATGTCCCGACTGGTGCATCT
>JALZGD010000223.1 GCA_030861205.1 Actinomycetota bacterium | reverse complement strand
CTCGAGTAGCCGCCGCTCCCACTGCGGTGAGCTTCTCCCTGAACTAACGCACCGCCCGCTGAGCGGGACCGCCTCCTAGGATGCCGGCCGTGAGCGCCACCACCCCTGACGCGTCATTCCGAGCGATCGCAAGAAACCTCGCGGTCGACGCCATGACGGCGCATTGCGGGACAGAGCTCTTAGCCCGGGGGGTCTCGTTCATCGTCCTGAAGGGGCCCTCCACACGGCGTTGGTTGTATGCCGACCGAACGCCCCGCACGTACGTCGACAGCGATCTGCTGGTCGCGCCCGACGACTACGAGACGGCCGAGGACGTCTTGCGAGGACTCGGTTACCGCCCCTTCAGGTTCACCCGGAAGCACGACCTGCCAATTCATGCGTGGACGTGGATCACAGACGGCCATTCGGTCGATCTTCACCGGTTCCTCTTGGGCGTCGGCGCATCGCCGCAGCAGATGTGGTCGATCCTCCAAGCCGAGACGGAGCCCATAGACGTCGCGGGTGTGTCGATGCAGGCACTGGCGGAACCCGGACGCGCTTTGCACGTGGCACTTCACGCAGTGCAGCACCCTCGCGCAGACAAACCACTGCAAGACCTGCGACGTGCGATCGACCTGGTACCACACGAAGTCTGGCTGCGGTCGAGCGAATTGGCCGAACGACTCGACGCAGCGCCTGCTTTCAGGACTGGTCTCGAATTACTCCCCGAGGGTCGGGTGCTGTCGCGTCAGTTGGGTTTGCAGGTCGACCCGCGAGCCGAGGATGCACTCCGAGCGGCGGGCGATCCTCCGGGCGCTCAAAGAGCGAATTGGCTACTCGAACAGCGGAATGCGCGAGCGATTGCCGGCTTCGTCGCGGGCCGACTGTTCCCGCCCGCAACGTACATCAGGGTCCGATATCAGATCGCTCGGCGGGGACGCCTTGGGCTAATCGCCGCGTACGTGATGAGGCCCTTTCACGTGCTGGTCATCGCACCGACGGCGTTCATGCGAGCCAGACGCGCTAGAAGAGACGCGCGATGACGGTCCTTACGGTTTCGGGGCTGCGCAAGGCTTTCGCCCGGCGCGTCGTCATCGGAGGGATTGACCTCGATGTTGCCGCCGGTCAAAGGATCGGCTTGCACGGCCCGAACGGTTCGGGAAAGACGACGTTTCTTCGCTGCGTGACCGGATCCCTCTCGCCGGACCACGGACGGGTCGAGATCGAGGGTTCTCGTGCGGGGTCGGTCGCGGCACTCATGCGGTTGGGCTGCTCTCTATCTCAAGAGAAGTCGTTCTACCTGCGCTTGGACGGGCGACGGAACCTCGAGTTCTTCGCGCGGCTCAAGCACCGCGATGCGGCCGCGGCACGCGCGGATGTCTCAGCAGTCGTCGACGAGCTGCAGATCCACGACATCGTCCGCGTCCGCGCCGACCGGTGCTCGTCGGGCATGGTTCAGCAGCTCGGACTCGCGCGCGCGTTGCTGGGTGATCCCAAAATCATCGTCCTCGACGAACCGACGAAGTCGATGGACGAGGGCGCCGTCGCCCGATTGTGGGGAGCGATCGAGCGGCGGCCGGACCTTGCGGTGTTGCTTGCGAGCCACAGGAAGGAAGACCTCATGCGTTGCGGTGACGTTGTCGAGTTCCCTCATTAGCCGTCGCCCGCTGGGCGCGCTTGCGGCGATCACCAAACGCGACTTCTTGATCAGCACGTCGTACCGGCTGGCGTTCGCCCTCGACACCGTCTTTGGGCTGATAAACCTCTTCATCTATTACTTCATCTCGAAGGTCTTCGACACGTCGTCGATCTCGCTCGGAGCAGCCCCCTCGTATTTCAGCTTCGTCGCGGTGGGAGCGACGATCACGATAGTGATCCAAGCCGCCAGCACCTCGATGGCAACGCGGCTGCGCGAGGAACAACTGACGGGAACCCTCGAAGCGTTGGTGACCCATCCGGTCGCCAGCAACGAGGTCGCCATCGGCCTCGCCGCGTTCCCGTTCCTGTTCGCCACCGCTCGCGCGGTCGTCTACCTCGCGTTCGCGGACGCGTTCCTTGGCCTCAACCTGTCGCACCCCAGCGCACCTGGGTTCGCGATCCTTTTGGTCACTTCTGCCGCAGGCATGAGCGCGATCGGCATCGGGATCGGCTCGCTGACGCTCCTTTTTAAGCGCGCCGAAAGCGTCGCACCGCTGGTAACGCTGGCGCTCGGCATCGGCGGCGGCGCGTTCTTCCCGATCGGCGTCCTTCCGACGTGGATCCATCCGCTAGCGGCACTCCTCCCGACTCGGTGGGTCTTCGACGGGTTCAGGCAGGCGCTATTCCTAGGGTCGGGGTGGGGCGGTGATGCGCTCCGTTTGGCGATCTTCGGCATCGTCGCGCTGCCTCTCGCGCTCGTCGCTTTCTCGATGGCGCTGCATCGCGCGCGAATCAAGGGGACTCTTGGTCAGTACTGACGCCCGTAGTATCCGGCCGAGGAAGATCCCGCGAGGTGGACGATGAGGTTCCGCATCCCCGAAGGCGTCGTCTTCGAGACCATCGATGACGAGATGGTCCTGCTGAATCTGAACAGCGGGACCTATTTCAAGCTCAATGCGACGGGTCACAGGATCTGGTCGCTGATCCAAGAGCGCGGCGATAGCGACTACGTGATCGATCAGATGACCGGGACGTTCTCAGTCGATCGAGCCGTGGTCGAACGCGACCTCGAGGCCCTCGTTAATGAGTTGCAGGCTCACGGCCTCCTTTCGATCGCGTCGGACGGGGACGATTGATCAAGGGTCGTTTGCGCCGAGGGGCGCTGCGCTGGTTCCGCCTGCCACTGCGAGACAAGCTACGGATCCTCTACATCGCATGTGTCGCAACCGCTGCCGAGGTGGCCGTCAGGTTCGTCCCGCTCCGCAAACTGACGCACGTGCTCGGGATCCGCATCGACAGCGGCCACGACGAGCGACCCTCCGAGGGATCGATCGACCGAGCTCTCCTCGAGCGCGCCGCGGCGGTGTCGATGGTCTACCGCGTCTGGCCCGGCGACGGCTCGTGCCTGCGGCGGTCCGTCGTTCTCGGGTTCCTGGTGCGCCGGAACCACCCGGTCCTGCGACTCGGGGTCGGCCGCAACGCGGGCGAGATCGAAGGCCACGCATGGATAGAGGTCGATGGTCGGGTGCTTGGCGAGGGGCCCGGCCCGTACGTGCCGCTGCGAGGAGCCGCGGATGGGACCTCGTAATGGCGTACCGACTGTACGGGCTGACCGTACGAAGTGACTTCGCGCTGCCCGCCCGGGCGGTCGAAGATGTCACGACACCTGACCTCGTAATCATCGACGCCGGGTACCGCGAAATCCCGGATCAGCCTATGGCTGGCACGGAGCTTTCCCACCTGGACATCAAGGGGATCCGTTACGACTCTTTCGCGACCGCCGACGGTTTCGTCGTGCGTTATCCGGGGTTCTTCGAAGCCACCATCGATAGCGGATTGACGACCGTCGAAGTCGTGTCGGCCTCTGCCGAGCTGCGGCCGGTGACGGAATTGCTGATCGCGGGGAATCTCTTCGCCCAACTCCTGACTCTGCGCGGTGACTGCATCCTCCACGCTAGCGCCGTCGAGAAAGACGGCCATGCGCTGACGTTCGTCGGTGCGCCCGGAACAGGGAAATCGACGATGGCCGCGGTCTTGTGCGCCGCGGGTTCCCGGTTGGTTACCGACGACGTCTTGCGCATCGTGCAGGAGGACGCGAGGCTTCGATGCGCCGTCGGCTCGACCCACATCCGGCTGCGGCGCGTGGCGTCGGCGCTGGCGGCGCCGATCGGCGGAGAGGTCACCGTTTCACCCGACGAGCGAACGACGGTAACGACGCCGACTCCGGCCGTTGACCCCGTGCTGGATGCAATCGTGTTCCTGCAGGCATCGCGGACGACGACGGTCACCGACATCACGCGACTGTCCCCTACCGACACCCTGCTGAAGCTGACGATGTTCCCCCGTGTCCTCGGATGGACAGACCGGGGGATCATCGAACAGACATTCAGGTGGAACGCTCGCCTAGCGCGCCAGCTGCCCGCCTTCGTCGCAACGGTCCCGTGGGGGCCGC
>JALZGD010000052.1:1518-11301 GCA_030861205.1 Actinomycetota bacterium | reverse complement strand
CGTTGTACGTCGGTGTGATCACGAGAGCCTGGTGTTCGTCCGAAGTCCTGTCGATGGCCATCGGGAGCGAACCCTAGATGCCCGTCGCAGCTACGTCCTGCGGCGTTGCACCCGCCGGCGATCGCTTCCGGGCCGCGGCCATGCCTGCGATCAAGGCGGCAACGGCCAGCACCGCACACGCGTACGGCAGCCAGTCCCCCGCTCTTGCGTAGAACGTGACGTGGTCTGCGAAGCGGACTGCATGGACTAGCGTCGTTGCCGTGAACAAGGGCGTCGAGCCCACGACGGTTCCGTCCGGCGCAACGATCGCTGAGATGCCGGAAAGCGCCGCGTGGAGCACCCAGACGCCGTTCTCGGCCGCGCGCACCTGGCTCATCGCGACGTGCTGCGCAGATGCCGACGAGCTGTTCCACGTCGAGGTGTTCGTCGCCACGACCAACAGCCGGCCGCCCATCCCGATCCGCTGGCGCACCAAAGACCCGAAATCCCCTTCGTAGGACAGAACGGGCGCCACCAGTCCTCCATCCACCGAGAAATTCTTTGGATCGTTCGCCGGAACCGCGTCTGCGGGGATCTGGTCGAGTAGCGGCAGCCACCCCAGGAATCGGCGACCCGGCACGTACTCGCCGAAAGGCACCAGGTGGGTCTTCTGATAGGTGTCGACCAACCTGCCCGACCTATCGAGCAGCCACGCGACGACCTTGTAGTGCGTTGCATCAACATCCTCGTCGCCGCCCACGATCATGGGCGCATCGACCGCGCGCGCCGCCCCTTCGATCTCCTCCGACACTTGCGGGTCGGTGCGTGGGTCGATCCCGACGGAGCTTTCGGGCCACACGACGAGATCGGGGTGCTGAGCGGCGAGTGAATTGGTCAGCTTCACGTGGCTCGCGACGATGGCGTGCTCGAGCGCCAGCACGGTGCCGGGAAATGGGCGCGGCACGTTCCCCTGGACGATCGCGACCTTCAACGGATGACCGGTGGCCTCGGCGGGACGTGCTGCAAGAGGAAGCACGAGGGCAACGATCGCAACGGACGCGGTCGCAACGACCGTCTTCGGCGAGGGCATAAGACCTCGCGCCGTTGCCCATGCCTCGGCGAGGGCTCCATTACACGTCACGATCAAGAACGAGATGCCCCATCCGCCGGCGAGCCCCGCCCCCGCGAGCATCCAGGTCAGGTTGTGCTGGCTCTGCACGAGCTCACCCCAGGTGAACCCCCCGACCGGGATCTTCGAACGAGCGAACTCGCACGCGACCCACAGCGCTGCGGGGGCCACGACGCGCAGCCACCTGCCGAGGATCCGCGAGCTCAGGGCCCACAACGCGCCGAAGACGGCCACGAACACTGATTGAAGGACTACGAGGATCACCCACGCGACGTATCCGACTATCGCGATCCAGTAGAGAAGGGCTCCGAAGAAACCGATCCCAAAGACCAGCCCCAACATGAACCCGCGAGACCAGCTCTGCCGCGCCGCCATAACTATGAGCGGCGTGAGAGCGACCCACGCGACCGGCGCTACGTCGAGTCGTGGGAAAGCGAGGCTTAGGGCAGCACCACAGATGAGCGCGACGTACGCCCGCGCTCTCATCTCATGGCGTTGCGATCAGACGCAGTCGCGGCACAGCTGCCTATCGGCGTCGGCAAGCTGCGAGCGCGCCTTCACTAGATGGCATCGGGCACAGACGAACTCCTGCCGGTCTTTCACCGGGATCACCTTGCTGGGCAATGCCTCGGGGATCGGAGGCTCCTGCTCCGACGCGAAAACGGACAAGATGTCCTCGTCCTCTTCGGGCTCGTCGGCGGCTCGGCGGGTGGCAGAGCGCTTCGCGAGCAGCTCCTCGAGGCTCGACTCGTCGGAGTCGTCGTCCTCCTCGTCCGTCGCGAGGGCGGCCTCTTCCTCCTCGAGGTCTTCGGGCGCGACCTCGATCTCGTCTAGTTCTTCGTCTTCAGAATCTTCTAGCGCCGATGTGTCTTCGTTCTGCGCCGACACGATTAACTCTCCTGCATGCGATCGTTGTGCGGGCTGCTACCCCCTATCGAGCAACCCTATGCGCGCCGGAAAGCGTAAATATCAACAGTCGGGACGGGCCTGCGGGACTGACGGGACTGACGGAGCGCGCCGTGGGCCTCGTGTAAGTGGAAAAGCCCGAGCGTCGGATCGTTCGGTAGCCGGACGAGCCGGTTATTGGACCGATCCCTGGCGCTCGGGCCTCTCACAACTGTTCGAACAAAGTGTCCCAAGCAACCATCCGGCGTGCGTCGCTCGCACCGGGCCCTTGCTGCGGCAACCGGCTTGCACCGGCCTCCTCAGCGGGTTCGGAGCCGAAGCTCCGTTCCGGTCCGCTCCCGGTTCCGTCCCCTTCTCCCCGAAGGGATCCGGGCCGTTGTCCGGGCTGAAGCGGTCACCCTTTCGGGTATCCGCTCCGGCCACGTTCTGCCGTTTGACTGCTTGGGACGGTGCGAACATAGGCGCCCTCTGATGAGGAGTCAATGTGTTCTCCACGGAAACTTTTCAGTGCGCGAAACAATCAAAGTTGTCCCCAAGTACTCCACAGGTTCTGCATGAACTGTCCCCATTCGGGGGCTTTGATCGGGTGACATCGTGGGAGCGGCAACGCTCTCCCCTACCATTCACTCCCTTATGAGAGTCACGACGGATACCTGCTCGCTCGAGACGCGCTCGCTATACGAGGTCATCGACATCACTCCCGAAATGAACGATCTCGTGACGCGCGCGAGTGCTCGCCACGGCAGGCTCGTTGCGATCGCTGCCGACCGTGGGTGCGCGTTGGTCGTCAACGAAAGAGAAGCCGGGTTCTGGGAGGACTTGCGCGGTGTGCTCGAGCGATTCGCGGCAAGCGGTGTCACGCCGGAGGTCCCGATCGGCGACACCTCGATAACGCTGCCCATCGTGGACGGTAGCCTTGAGCTCGGTACGTGGCAACGAGTGCTATTCGTCGAGCTGGAAAGGCCCGGCCCCCGGTCGGTCATGCTCCAGGTCCTGGACGACGCGACTGTCGACGACGCGGAAAAGGAACCCGTGGATGGCGGACCGACTTCCTAAGCAATCCGAGGACTTCCCCTCGTGGTACGTCGAGATCGTCAAGCGCGCCGGGATGGCCGAGCATGGGCTGGCTAGGGGCTCGATGGTCATCAAGCCGTACGGCTTCGGGGTGTGGGAGCGCCTACAGCGCGCGCTCGACGATCGTTTCAAGGCGACCGGCCACGAGAACCTCTACTTCCCTCTGTTGATCCCGATGAAGGTCCTGCAGAAAGAAGAAGAGCACGTCGAGGGGTTCTCGATGCAGGTCGCCGTCGTCACGGAAGGCGGAGGCCAGGAGCTCGAAGAGCCCCTCGTGATCCGGCCCACATCGGAGGCGGTCATCTGGTCCACCTATGCGAATTGGATCCAGAGCTACCGTGACCTTCCATTGCTCTACAACCAGTGGTGCAACGTCCTCCGCTGGGAGATGAGGACGCGACTCTTCCTACGTACCAGCGAGTTCCTATGGCAAGAAGGCCACACCGCTCACGCCACGCGAGACGAAGCGGTTGAAGAATCCGAGCGCATGCTCGGCGTCTACAAAGAGGTTGCCGAGGACGTGTGCGCGATCCCGGTGCTGGCAGGGCGCAAGTCCCCGTCGGAGCGGTTCCCCGGCGCGGTCGAGACCCTGACCATCGAAGCGTTGATGCGTGATGGGAAGGCGTTGCAGTCGGGGACGTCTCACTTCTTGGGACAGAACTTTGCGAAGGCCTACGACGTGACTTTCCTCAACGCCGAGGGCGACCTCGACCATCCGTGGGCCACCTCGTGGGGACTCTCGACGCGCATGATCGGCGGGATCATCATGACGCACGGCGACGACAAGGGCCTGCGTTTGCCGCCGGCTCTTGCGCCGATACAGGTCGTGATCGTGCCGATCTATCGGTCGGACGACGAACAGAGCGACGTCGTCGCGGCCGCGCATCGCCTGCACGGCGCATTGACGACTGCGGGTGTCCGCGCTCGTGTCGACGATCGCGATCAGTACCGGCCGGGCTTCAAATTCAGCGAGTGGGAGTTGAAGGGCGTGCCGATCCGCATAGAGCTCGGCCCCCGAGACTTCGCGGCGGGTCGCGTCGTGATCGCAGCTCGTACCGCCGAGGGCAAGACCGAGATGGCCTTCGACGACGTCGCTCCCCAGATCGCCGACCTGTTGCGCGATGTCCAAGGGACGCTGTACGAGGACGCGCGCAAGTTCAGGGACGAGAGCACTCATCGCATCGACGATTACGAGTCGTTCAAGGATGGTGTCGAGCGGGACGGAGGGTTCTGGATCGGGCCGTGGTGCGGGGATGAGGCATGTGAAGAGAAAGTCTCCGCCGACACCAAAGCGACGATCCGTCTGTTGCCGCTGGAGCCACAAGACCCACAGGGGGATTGCGTCGTTTGCGGCCGGCCGGGTAAAGAGCTGGCGACCTGGGCGCGGTCCTACTAGAAAGCGAGGGATCGATGAGCGCGTGGCGGCGGATGTGTGCAGTTGCCATCGCGCTCCTCCTGATCGCGGGCCCTGCAGCCGCCCAGAAGCACGGGAAGCGGTTTCCCGAGAAACCTCCGAACGATCCCGAGTACGACATCGCCGAGCAGGATCCACAACAGCACACCTTCGATGACGAGCAGTGGTACCTGTACTCGTTCATGCCGAAGTCGGCGCCGCTGGCGAGCGACCCCGAGGGAGCGGCCGGCATGTCGATAGACCGCGCGTGGAGGAAGTACTCGATCGGAACGCCGAAGACGGTCGTCGCGTATATCGAGGGCGGCGTCAACTGGCGGATCGACGACGCGAAGGACATCGCTCCGAAGACATACCTGAACAAGGGTGAGCTTCCGCGGCCGGAGAAGCGCGGCGGCAAGCGCGCGAAGACGTACGACGTCAACCACGACGGCGCCGTGACGATCGCCGACTATGCACAGGATCCTCGTCTTCCAAACAAGCACATCAACGGTTTACTGACGCCCGAGGATCTGATCGTTCGGTTCTCGAACCATAGAGACGACGATCGCAACGGTTACGTCGATGACATCTCGGGGTGGAACTTCCATCGCGACAACAATGACCCCGCGACCAATGACACGGTTTACGGCCACTCAGATTCGTTCCTGAGGCAGATCGGCGCAGCGACCAACAACAACTTCCAGGGCGCGGCCATCTGCCCGAGGTGTTTGGTGCTCCCCGTCAAGGCGGGTGACGAAGCACTGGACCGGACCGACAAGCTCGCCGAGGCGATCTTGTTCGCGGTCGATTCAGGCGTCGATGTCATCGACGTGACGAGCGGTGAGCTTGGCTACTCCCCTTTTATGGCGCACGCCATGGAATACGCGTTCCACCGGGGCGTCGTGGTCGCTGCGGCGTCCAACGACTTCGATTCGACGGATCACCAGTCGGGGATGTTCTGGCCGCACGCGTGGCCGGGTAACGGGATCGTGTCCGACGGGACGAATTCGGGTCAGGGTGCCCGAAGCGCGACTACGTTCCGCGAGCGCTCGAACTACACGTCGTGGGGGCCGCATGCGTTGTTCTCGGTGTCGACGCAAGGTGGGACCACCTCGGAAGCGACGCCCACGACGGCCGGTGTGGCAGCGCTCGTTGCCGCGTACGGCCGCCAGGCGGCGAAGAAGGGAGTCATCCCGCACCGACTGTCGGCAGACGAGATCAAACAGGTGGTCCGCGCCACGGCATCGCCGATCACGAACCCGAACTTGGGATGGCCCGGACAGCGCGGCGCGTCGTGGAATATCCAATACGGCTACGGTCGCCCGAACGTCTATAAGGCGATGCGCGCGATCGCTCAAGGCCGCGTGCCGCCCGAGACCGTTATCACCGCTCCGCGGTGGTACCAGCTGTTCGATCCGACCCGTAACAAGACCATCGCCGTGCGCGGCGAATTCAAGTCGTCCCACGGGCCTGCCCGCTACAAGCTCCAGTACGCGCTCGGCGCATCTCCGAAGGACGCAGATTTCAAGACCATCGCGTCATCGCCGCGCGCAAGACGACGCTTTTCGGGCGTACTTGGCAGGCTCAGCCTGTCGAAGATCCCCGAGTCGTTCTGGAAGAAGCCGTACGCCGACTGCACCGACATGGCTTTGTCATGCAGCGAGCAATACACGGTCACATTGCGACTGCAGGTCGTCGATCACAAAGGGATACTGGGAGAAGACCGACGAGCCGTCGATGTCTTCCATGACGATTCTCTGCGTGGCGGTAATCCGCGGTGGATCGGGTTGTCGGGTGAGTCACAGCCCGCTCTTGTCGATCTGAACGGCGACGGACATCCCGAGATCGTGTTCGCCAGCACATCTGGGGCCGTGCGTGCGCTCGAGGCCAACGGAAAAGAGTTACGAGGGTGGCCCGTCCACACGCGGCGATTGCAAGCGTTCGGCAGCGGCAAGTACGGATACGGCAAGGCGAGGGCGTACAAGAGCGGTGCCATCCCTCCGGCTCGAGACCCGATCCTGACTCCGATCGCGGCCGGTGACCTGGATGGGGATCACCGACCGGAGGTCGTCGCGTCCTCTACGAACGGAATCGTTTACGGGTGGCATGAGGACGGGAAGCCGTTGCGCGGTTTCCCAATCACCCTGGGCTCGCAGTTCCATTCCCTTTCGGTGCCACCTCCGCACGCGGACTTCACGCGGTTGCCTTCTCAGGGTGTCTTTGCGGTCCCCGTGCTCGGCGACCTGAACGACGACGGCACGCTCGAGATCGTGCAGGCCGCGTTCGACGGCAAGATCCACGCGATCGAGCCCGACGGTCGCGAGCTCGATGGCTGGCCGGTAACCGAGAAGATCCCCAGATCTCTCGGCCCCCCCGGTTATGCGTACGTCCGAGATCACAAGCTCGCCGCGACTCCGGTCCTCGCGGACCTCGACGGTGACGGCAAGCTCGAGGTAGTGGAGCGCAGCCAGGAATCCTTCACTCCCGGCAGCGGCCTGCAGTTCGGAGGGGACGTGTTCCTCGACGCTTTCTACGCCGACGGAACGAAGCACTCCGGCGGAGCGGAGGTTCCCGGGTGGCCGGTCAGTTTCGCGTCGGTTGTCGAGTACTACGGCTCGGCGCAGGATTTCCTTACCGAGGGCGCCGAGTCGCCGGTGGCGGCGGACGTCGACGGTGACGGATCTGACGAGATCGCGTTCTCGCCGTGGCTCTCGCCCACTTATCTCGTTCGAGGTGACGGCTCTATCGCCGGTACGTACGGACCCGCGCCGGGAACCGACCCGGCCGCCCCGGTCGCGTTCACGATGATGGGAGCGTTCGGCAAGTTCGGTCCGGCCCCCGTTCTCTCGTACCTGACGGGAGGCGTCGGCGGCGATTCGGTGGCGCACCTGTTGCAACCCGGCAAGGCGGGGGCGATCACGGACTACGTGCGCGCGTACGGAGCCGCGTCTCAACAGCCATTACCGAACTTCCCCCAGCGGAGCATGGGCATCGCGTTCTTCGGGGAGCCCGATATCGCCGATGTGACGGGAGATGGCTCGGCCGAGGTGCTCCAAGGCGCCGACACGTCGACGCTCGACGCTTTCGATGGCACAGGTCGAGTGCCGGACGGATGGCCGAAGTTCACGGGAGGGTGGACGTTCGCGGCCCCCGCGGTCGGCGACCTCGATGGTGACGGAAAGGTCGAGGTTGTCGCGACGACCAGGGAGGGTTACCTGTTCGTCTGGAACACGCCGGGCGACGCGTCTGCGAATACCGAGTGGTGGCACACGCGCCACGACGAATACAACAGCGGCAATTATGAGATGAAGACGAACCTCGGCGCGCACCCCACACCTGCTCCATAAGGGGCCGCGACTCGCAATCCCGTAGCGGACCGTGTGATCTTCCTAACTCGCAAGCTCTAGAGGTTCGCAGTCGCGCGGCGGCGAAGGACCGGGTAGAAAGGCCGATCCATCCGGCCTGAACCAACGCGCTCCGTCTCGAACGACCTCGATCCGCCATCCGTGACGGTGCACCAGCTTGTGGTGGAAGTTGCACAGCGCGGTCAGATTGTTCAGATCGGTGGGACCTTTCGGCCATCTAACGACGTGGTGGATGTCTATGAATCTGCGGGTACCACATCCGGGGAACGTGCACCCGTGGTCGCGGCGTAAGACTTGACGACGTAACCACGGGGGGATCTTGCGAGACGTGTGCCCGATGCCAAGTGCGTTGCCATCTTCGTCCTCGAGCACGACCTGAAGGCGCGAATCGCAAGTGAGCTCACAGACGACATCGGGATGAAGGGCGCCCGCTCCCTCGATGGTCGAGCCGGGCCCGTCGTGGAGCAACGCAGCGATCGGCGTGTGGACGACAATCGTTGCGGGTGCGCGTTCGCCAACTTCGCCGGACGGGGTCCCCGAGCACAGCGCGACCAGCGCGTCGGCACGGCGCTGATCGGTGCTCTCGTCGTACGTTGCGTCCGGGTCGTGCGGCAATCCTTCTGCGGCCGCCTCGATCGCAGACGCAACCATCCGGCCCATATCGGCGGGCAGGAATGCCTCCATGTAGAACCACTGAGCATCGTCGTCGTAGAACCACCACGATGCCCGACGCCCCTGGTGTGCCTCCCGTGCCTCCTGCGCGGCTACCCGCATGTACCGATCGGCCCGGCTACGGATGCAGCCCACTGACACACGCTTCGACCAAGAGATCAGCGCCTTTTCGGTGTCTTCCGTTGCGAAGCGACACAACTCGACAACCTTGTCGATCGACAGGACACCGGCTTCGAGAGCCGCGGCCATGCGTGGCAGAGATTCGATCGCACGGGCTGCACTGATCAGCCGACGGGCTCGATAAGGACTTACGTGATAGCGGCCCGACAGCCATTGCGCAAGATCGCGGCATCCGCTCCCCCGCCACAGCTCGCGGCGGTCGGCTTCCGCGATGAACGCAAGTTTGGCGCGGTGGATGGCGCCTTCTCGGATATGGAGTACGTCGAGCGCTTCGATCAGCTCGACGTCGTTGCAGCCGCTGCGGAGCAATTCTTCTCCTCAACGGTCACCAGGTTGCGCGGCCAGTGCAGCTCATCCTATACGAACACACGTTCGCCTGTCAAGCGTCTAACGCGACCGGCTGGCGTCAGAGATCTGCGAGCTCCGTGACGAAGATGTCTTCGTTTCCTTCGAACGAGGACTGGTATGCATCCTTCGTTGTCGGGAACCGCTTCGACTTCGTGTCACCTACCAGGACAACGCTCGGCCCCGACAAGGCAATCCCTTCGGCGAATTCGTCGTTGCTTCCACCCAGATAGCTCGACTTCTTGATCCGACCCCGTTTCGAGATGCGCATAAAGAATGCGTCTCTAGCGCCTCGTAGATGTTTCTGGAGCGCATCCCTTCGTGGCAAATCGTCGGACTCGGTGGTGCCAGTCACGATCGCGACACCATAGATCTGAACGACCGCGCAGCACTCGTCGTGTTTGGAGCCGCCGACACGTCGCGCGTAGGTCTTCGCGCCGTCAATGTCCAACTTTTCGACGACTCCGTCCGCGCGGTCGCCGTTGAAGTGCCCGATCGTGCCGGTGACTATCGCCTGCCCTCTGCTCGTCACGGCGATCCCAGCCGCTTCCGAAGGGAAAGAGTGCCATTTGGTTGCATAGGCGAGCTGACTGCCGTCCGGAGTGAGCTTCGCCGCGAAGGACCCTGGTCCGTCGATGTCCGTGGTCGGTATGCCGTTTTCCGAATCTCCGTTGAGGTAGACATTGCCGCTGTCATCTACGGCGACACCGGTGGCGACATCCTGGCCTTGCCCACCGATC
>JALZGD010000052.1:512-1508 GCA_030861205.1 Actinomycetota bacterium | reverse complement strand
CTGCCGACCACTGAACGTTCCCATCGGGATCGAGCTGGGCCACGAACGCATCGGAGCCATCGGGATCACCGTAGCGGTCGGCACTCGGAAAGGCCGATGGATCAGCCGTGGATCCCGAAATGTAAGCCGTACCGTCCGTGGCAGCCACGATGTCCCCGACGTAGTAGCCATCCTGACAACTCAGATAGAGAAGCTTTCCGTCGGGTGCGAATGAGGCGAGGAAGGTCGAACCCCCGGAGGGATCGGCCTGCGGCGGACAATTGGTTGACCCCGCTGGATGGAAGCTCCGTCCCGAATAAGTCGTGCCCGCAATGAACGATCGGCCCGACTGGTTTGCTGCCACGGCAATTCCGTAGTCACCAGCTTTGCCACCGACATAGGTCGAGAACACGATCCGGCGCCCGTCGGGGCTCAACTTGGTCAGCACAGCATCGCGTTGACCGCGGTTGCGGCTCTGAAACGCCCGCTTCACGGGATAGTCGGTCGTCGCTGTGTCCCCGGTCACGTAGATGTGCCGCGAGCCATCGACGGCCACGTCCTCGGCAAAGGTGCGCGGCGCCTGCGTGTTTTTCTTGCTACCTCCTAGAAATGTCGAATAGACGATGTGCGGTCGAGACGCCGAGGCCGATGCGCCCGCGCCGAGCGCGGCGGCTGCGAACAGGGCGCTTGCCGTGGTCAGCAAGCCGGTCGATCTGCGCACGGTCATGGAACGTCCTCTCAAGCGAAGCTCAAAGCAGTCCGGAGTCGGTCGCGCGTGAAACCGGCGCCCCCTCGCATGCAGAGACAATCGAGGCCGCCGATTCGCTGCACCCGCCTTCGGGGTTGTTATGCGATCCGCAGACGAAGGGTTATGGGATGCAGGCGCTACGGCATCTGCGATCGTCAGGTGATGAAGTTGGGTCGGGCTGGTCCCCTCAGCGGACGCCGATCACGTCCAGCAGTTGGTCGTGGCGGTCGATGCAGATCTCGGCCTCGGCGAAGTCCGACCGGTCGTCG
>JALZGD010000052.1:0-459 GCA_030861205.1 Actinomycetota bacterium | reverse complement strand
CTGCATGCATACCGATGTCGTGGGCCCCGGCGATGTCGGTGCGCTTCAGGTCCCCCACGTGGATCGCTTCCGGAGGCCGCACGCCCAGGCCGGCCAGAGCCTTGGCGAAGATCTCGTTGCCGGGCTTCGGCACGCCGACCTCGTCGGAGAAGCACAGGGTCTCGAGGTGCTCGAGCAATCCCGCGTCCTCGAGCAGGTTGCGCACGACGCGACCCGGGGTGAAACCGGTGTCGCACACGAGTGCTCGGCCGATGCCCGCACGCCGCAACTCTTCGAGCGTTTCGCGCGCGCCCTCTACGGCTTCGACGCCGGTTTCGAGGCTTGCTTCCTCGAATTCACGCGTCAGCTGAGAGATCGCGTCGTCGTCGAAGATCCCGCGAGATTCGAGGCAATACGCGGCCATGCGCCCCGGGCCGAACGTCTCGACCTGCTTCCATGCCTCGTCGTGCTTGTCCCATG
>JALZGD010000051.1:7238-11322 GCA_030861205.1 Actinomycetota bacterium | reverse complement strand
TGGGAGGACTCCCCCGCATCGCTGCGTCATCGGCAGCGAGCGCATCTAATAGCCCGACGGCGGTCGCGACGGAGACGAATCCGCCGACGACGCCCACGCCGGAGAACTCTCCGACCGGTCCCGCCATCCAACTCCTCAACCCGTCTCGTTACGAGAACCCCGTCATCGTGTCCGACAACCAAGACAGCGACTCGCTGTACCACTTCGTGGCAGTCGTGGCGCATCCACCGGCCAATGCATCCGTCGAGATAACGATCCAGCAGCTCAATTCGAGTCCTACGCCGTCCCCGGTCGGAAATGTCACCAACGCGTGCGTGCCGGCAACGAAGCGCGGAACAGACACGTTCGATTGCTTCGCGGACCTCTCGAATCTTCAGAATGGCAGTTATCGCGTAACCGCCCGCCTAGTCGACCCCTCCGCCAGTCCGGGGGCCGAACCTAGCGATTCTCAGGACGTGCAGATCAATCACTCGGCCCCGTCGTTGGAGATCACCTCACCGACGGATGCTTCGGATCTTGGGTTCTATCAACCGAGCGGACACGGCCCCGGCTTCGTGATGTCCGTCAAGTACAGCAACAACACAAGTGGGGTCAAGGCCTTCTATACGACGTCACCTATCGGTGTCGAGCCTCAGTGGCGTCGTTGCACTACCCAGGTCACTACCTACTTCTCCGATCACACGGCGACGATCGGCTGTGAAGTTGCCGGCGGGGTATCACCTGGAAGCGTCACCGGCGTCGCAGCTCTCTCGCAGTCACAGCCACCGCCAGTGACGATCGGGCCGAACTGCACCACACCGGCCGTGGGTTCGATCACGTGCCCGCAGCCGCCGGTCGATCAATCCGGAGATGCCCATCGCGTCCTGCCTTATGTGCAGACCGGCGGAGGGGTGACTCTCGATCCTCAAAACCAGACCGTTGCTCGCAACGGTGACAACTCGCAGTGTGCAACTGTCACCGCGATCGTCCTGGACCAGAAACAGAAGCCCGTGTGGCGCGCGAACGTCGACGTGCACGCGACGGGTCCGAACGACGCGACCCAGTTCGCGGTGTCGTCGAATAGCAGCCCCTTTAAACAAGCCGACCAGGACCACGACGGGGCCGAGTCGGCATACAACTGCTCGTCGAAGGGCAACGACACGTCGCACAACGAGGCTATCCACACCACGCCGGACGGGGCCGACACGAAGCACATCGAGTCGATCGAAGGGACCGACACGTCCGGATCATTCGTGTTCGCCGTTCATGCTTCGGCCGACGGAACGACAACGTTGGGGTCATGGTGGGATCTCATTGATAACGACGGGTTCGCCGACACGAATGAACACGTGACGGCCGGATCTGTCGAATGGGGTGGGTCATCTAGCTCTACGACCTCGTCTAGCTCGACGAGCTCTACGAGCTCGTCCACGTCAACTTCGTCGTCACCGACAGCGACTGCAACGGCAACGACATCCTCTTCACCGAGCGCCAGTCAGAGCTCGTCGTCCGCGCCGCCAAGCTCGCCATCGTCGAGCGCGACAACCACTTCCCCCCCGCCACCTCCGCCACCGGTTGCCGAGCGCACAACGGTAACGATCAACTACGACGCCAACGCGCGGTTCCCATCGAGAGCCGGCAACCACGCTCGCGGCGCATTCAAGGGCAAGGTCAAAGCTGGCACGGCCGGCTGCCGCAACCGCAGGCGGATCCGTCTGGTCAAGGTGCACCACGGAGTTGTGGCAAAGGCACGCAGTCACAAGGGCGAGTGGAAGATTCTCTTCCCGAACGCTCACGGCAAGTTCTACGCGAAGGCTTTGCGAAAGGTGTACTTCGACAAGTTCGGCAGGAAGGTCATCTGCAAGGCGGACACGTCTCCGAAGATCCACGTTTGACCTAAGACTTATCGCGTAGCGAGGTGCCGTGATCTCCTCTCTGCGTCGGGGCGGTGTCGCCGTGCTCGCGGCGTTTGCCGTCGGTTGCTCGGCCCAAACGAATGACGAAGGCCCGAGGGCTGCCCGAGCTCTCGCGGGGACGCGCCCTGTCTTCGCAAGCGACGATCCCGTCGAACGAGGGTGCGCGTTGCCGCAGAGCTACCTGACTCGGATCTGGCGGGGGTACCACCCGGATCACTCTGAAGACGTGACGATGGTGCCGCGCTATCCGAACTATTTCGGTTCGTTCACGTATCGCGGGCATTCCGGTCCGTGGCGCTACTTGCAGCAGGTGCCGCTGGTTCTCTACGGCCCGGGGCACATCAACGGTTCGGGTCGGGTGCGGCGGGCCG
The DNA here is from genome assembly GCA_030861205.1 of Actinomycetota bacterium. GTDB lineage: Bacteria > Actinomycetota > CADDZG01 > CADDZG01 > WHSQ01 > JALZGD01. The sequence goes on along the minus strand of JALZGD010000051.1, from coordinate 9,056 downwards.
TCGACCTGCGTGACATCTACCCGACGGTCGGGCAGCTGCTGGGCGCTCCATTGCCCGAGCGATCGGGCTCGGTTCTCAGCGAAGCGCTGGCACAAGACGGGTCGATCAGGCCTCGTCTCGTGGTCGTGGTGATGTGGGATGGGGTCGGAAGGAACGTGCTCGAGCGGTGGCCGAAGGCGTGGCCGAATCTTCGTCGTCTCGAACGAGTGGGTACCACGTACTTCAACACGTTGGTCGGATCGTCACCGTCGATCACCCCGGCGACGCATTCGACGCTCGGCACGGGCGAATTTCCCAAAGACCACGGTGTCACGGGGATCGAGTATCGAACCGATCGGGGCAACGTTAGTACTGCTTTCGCCGGGGTCGACCCAAGAGACCTGAAGTTGTCGACGTTCGCAGACGTTATCGATCGAGACCTGCACAATCGACCGAAGGTCGGGATGCTCGCATGGCGGTCATGGCACCTCGGGATGCTGGGTCATGGCCGCGCGGCTCCCGGCGGCGATGCCGACGAGCTGGCGCTCGTTGGTTCACACGGGAAGCTCAGTGGCATCCCGAGCTTCTATTCGACCCCGCGCTACATGAAGAACCTCGGTGGGTTCGAGGCGGATGTCGAACGATTGGATCGATCCGATGGGCGGATCGACGGTAAGTGGATGGGCACGCCGATCTCCGAAGACGAGGACAACCCCGCGTGGGTGTGGTACGAGTCCGATGCTCTACAGACGATGCTGAGGCGCGGGCACTACGGCGCCGACAAAATCCCGGATCTGTTCTTCACCAATTTCAAGTCGACCGACCTCGTCGGACACCAGTTCTCGATGGACTCGCCGCGGATGAAAGCTGTCCTGCACGCGCAGGACGCTGCTCTGGGCCGTCTCGTCCGCTGGCTCGAGACTGACGTGCGCAACTTCACGCTGATCGTTTCGGCCGACCATGGGCACACTCCGAACGCAAACAGAACGGGGGCGTGGCCGGTTATGCAGACGGAGCTCAAGCACGACATCGACCGGCACTTCAAAGTCCCGTCGGACAAGTCCCTCGTACTGACGACCAGCGCAACGGGGCCGTTCCTGAACCACCGATTGATGAAACAGCTCGGAGTCACGGCAGACGACGTCGCTCGCTTCATGAACTCCTACACGATCTCCGACAACTGGTCCGGCTCGCGTCTTCCGGACGGCTACAGGGATCGAGGCAACGAAGAGATCTTCTCGGCGGTCTTTCCCGGATCGAGGCTCCCCGAGATCATGGCGTGCGCTTCGGGGTCTCCTACCCCTGTTTCGTCCCCCTCGTTCTAAGAGCGCCGGGTGCACGCGCCTAGCGCAGGAACAGGAATAGCCCTCCGCAATCCCCCGTTTACCTTCAGGCGTAGTGGAAATAGAGCATTGACCATCTAGCGAGCCGAGAGGAGCACCCTTGTCCTTCGAGGATTTCGAGCAGCGTCTCGACTGGCAGGAGGATGCGGCCTGCCGCGAGTACGACAACATCCTCTTCTTCGGGGACGACCAGGGCGAGCCCGAGTACGAGAAGCAGGCTCGGGAGGCCCGCGCCAAAGCCGTGTGCCATCGCTGCCCGGTTGCCGAGCCGTGCCTCGAATTCGCGATCGAAACCAATCAGAAATACGGCATCTGGGGGGGCATGACGGATAAAGAGCGAGCCTCGCTCAAGCGCAGACGGGCCCGCGCGCGCCGCGCCTCCTAGCTTTTTCCACCCTCCCCATACCGGGGCGTCCCCCCGTACAATCGCCTGAGGTGCCGGGCCCGAGTCACTTTTTCCCCGGTGCAGCGTTCTAACTGTTAGACAGGTCTATTA
>JALZGD010000051.1:2970-7228 GCA_030861205.1 Actinomycetota bacterium | reverse complement strand
GGTGAATGTGGCTCGCATCAAGAAAGTAGCCGGACTAACTCTAAGAGCCCGATCGGCGATCGTCTTCGGGCTCGTGATGGGCTTGACCGTCTTCATGCTTCCCGGCAGCTTGCTGGGCATCGAGGTGGTCTCCGCGAATGCTGCTGCCGGCGACTGCCCCGGTCCGGCGAATCCTGGGAGCGCGCACATCTCGTTCATCAATCCATCCGCCGGTCTTCCTAGTGCCAAGCCCGAAGTGTCGGCGAAACCGAAGTCGCCTTCGTCGAGCTCCGATCCCGAATCGACCGCCTATCACCTGAACTCGTGGGTATCCAACCCGCCGGCGAACCCGCTGGTCCAGTACTACTGGAGTGACGGCACGGACGTCGTGCCGATCGGCTTCGCTACTCGAGTCGGCACGAGCGACACGTTCGAATACTTCTGGGACAGCGGCTCGATGCCGGACGACGGGCCTTACCAACTGTGCGCGGTCCTGAACGACTTCGATTCGACTACACAGACCGCGACCCCGGTCGCTCTGGCCACCCAGGACGTGGTTGTCAACAACCAGGACCCTGCGGACAACCCAGCCGACCCCGACCCCCGTGGCGACACCGTAGAGATCACCTATCCGTTAAACGCAGGAGCGTTGGGCACGTACACACCGCCGTCACCGACCGGCACGAATACTGCGCAGGCCGCAAAGTTCGTCATGGACGTCAAGGTCAGCAGCGGGACGGGGGGCCCCGATCCGGGCACGACGTGGGTGAGGCTGTACTACTCGCTGACGCCACCCGGAGCGACAGAGCCGACATGGAAGGACTGCGACGCCGGCGCTAGTAAAGGGAACGCGGTCAAGGTCACGCAGGGCAAGGTGAACAGCCGCACGTGCACGCTTGCAGCTGGAGATAATCCCGCGAGCATCACCGCGGTCGGCGCGGTCGCCAACGACACGCCCTCGCAGGTGCCGACGGCACAGAACCCATCCACCTCATTCGACGACTCCGGTGACGGGCACCGCGTTTTCCCCGTCGCCCAAACGCCGGCGTCTGTGACGCTCTCTCCGGCCAACCAGCAGGCCGGCCCCGCAGCCGACGACCTCTGCGCGTTCGTCACCGCGACCGTCATGGACCAAGAGAGCCCGGCGCGGCAGATAGCGGGCGCAAACGTCGACGTCCATGCGTCTGGCCCCACGAATAACGTGAGGTTCGACACCGTCGGGACGTCCAGTCAGGGACCACAGAATCACTCCAACGAAACCTCTTACGACTGCAAGAGTGGCGAAGAAGGACCTTCGAACAACCTCGAGGGTCTGCATGTCGCGACCACACCGGGTGGTTTGAACACCAAGCACATCGAATCCGCTGCTGGGACTGACTCCACTGGTGCGTACAAATTCGCGTTGCACAGCAGCGACCTCGGAACGACGTCGTTGGTGGCATGGGCTGACACCAACGACAACGACGTCCAGGAGTTCGGTGAACCGTCCGCATCGGGCAGTGTGTAATGGATCGAGTCGACGCCTCCCCCGACCACGACTCCCTCGGAGAGTGCTTCGAGCAGCGAGAGCCCGTCGAACAGCCCGTCCAATAGCCCGTCGAACAGCCCGTCCAATAGCCCGTCGAACAGCCCGTCGGCATCGCAGAGCAGCACGCCGACCGTTTTCACCGTGATCACCGACCTCACGATCAATTACTCGAGAGGACGATTCCACGGTCGGGCTCGAGCCGGCACGGGGCAGTGCCGCAGAGGGCGCACCGTCACGATCAAGCGCCAGCGACGTGGCCCCGACCAGACGCTAGGAACCAAGATCACCAGAGGCCGGCGGGGCAAGTACGAGTTGAGCTTCCCGAACGCTCACGGCCGGTTCTACGCAACGGTTGCCAAGAAGACGTACTTCGACGCGCAGGGCAACGAATACGACTGCACTGCCGATAGGTCCCCGACGATTGCTAGATGAGGGAGCAGGAAACCGCCCATCGGCGGTGAATCAAAGAAACCCTCATTGTCCGCATTTGAAGGGATTTGTTGGCAATCCGGAGGAAGCAGGAAACGGACGTTTGTGGCGAGTGTGACCTACAGTGTCCCGTGGGACAGGGGGTAACTTGCACGTGCTTTCGTGCGTTGAATAGGTAACGGCTTGATGACGCCTCGCGTGAGGCGGGAGGCCAGGAGGTAGAGCTTGAAACGATCGTCCATGTCCAGGTCTGACGGCCGAGCGCTCGCTCGGGTCGTCCTCGCGCTGCTGGGTGCGATGTTCCTGCTCGCCGTGTTGCTGCCGGTGAGCTCCTTCGGGAAGCCGAGCCGCGTCACTGCTACGGACTCGGCATCTTCGTCGAGCTCGTCGTCGTCCAGTGCGTCGGCATCTTCGTCGCCGAGCGGCGGCACTGGAAGCACCATCGCCTTCATGAGCCCGTTCACGAGCCCAGATACCGGAGACCAATGTAGTGGGACAGGCCCCCAGCCGGTGAACTGCCTGCCGGAGGTGTCGGCTAAGCAGGACGACGACACCGCCTACCGGGTCGCGGTCACGATCAAGGGTCTGCCCCCGAACCCTCTAGTCGACTTCGAAGTCCAGTCCGGCACATCGGGCACCGGGACGATCACGCACATCGGTCAAGGTGCTCCGACGCCGGGTTCGCCCGACACCTACGAAAACTTGTGGAACCCAGGCAACCTGTCCGACGGCGCCTACAGCCTGCATGCGATCTTGTACGCCAACTGCCCGCAAGGAGTTGGAACCTGTAACGAGGTTGCGCGCGCTTCGAAGAACATCTACATAAACAACTCCGGCAGGGGGACCGTTCCGGCGAACGATCCGGAAACCCAGGGCGAGACTGCAGGCTTCACGTACCCGATCGACGGTGGTCCCGCGGGGTACTACAAAGCCTCAAACGGCAAGACTTTCTTCCTACTCGACGCGGTCTTCAGCTCGGGGGCCGTTTTCGGGCGGACCTACTACACGACGACCCCCGTCGGGCAGGACCCGACGTGGCAGAACTGCGATGAAGACGACAACGGCAGCAACGTCCAGTACGTGAACCCCGGCTCCATCAATAGGTTCTCGTGTCCTCTCAACGGAAAGGACACGGGGGACAAGGTCACGGGATTTGCAGTCATGAGCAACGACACGCCCGGAGACCCGACTCAGATCTTCATCACCCAAGATTTTTCGAATGACGACTCAGGGGACGCCGTTCGCGTTCGCCCATACCTTCAGATCCCAACAGCGCTCGAGGCGACACCCAGGACGCAGTCCGTGGGACCCGCTTCGGGCGGCGGGTTCCCGTGCTCGAACAACGTAGCCGTACGCGTGACCGACCAGGCCCAGCGGCCCATTCAGGGTGTCAATGTCGACGTGCATGCTGCAGGGCCCGACGACCAGCTCGCATTCGACACGGCCGGCGCAGACCCCCCCAGCGCGAACAAGCCGCCCGACAAGAACCACACGTCCTCAGAGACTGCGTGGAAGTGCAGTGGTAGCGCGATCGGCGCCGGTGGCGCGCAGGCCGAGCACAACAAGCCGGGCGACCAGCTGGACGTCAAGCACGTTGAGTCGACCGGCTCGGGAAGCAACTCGAGCGGCGAATTCAGCTTCAGGTTCCACAGCTTCTCCGGGGGTGGCACCCAGTTCACCGCCTGGGCCGACGCGACGGACGACGACACGTGCGTGAACGAGCCGAGCACCGACGGTTCGATCGGATGGGGCGTTCCGGCCCCCGCCGTCACCGGGGTCCTCACCGACACGTGCACCTCGCCGCCGCCGCCGACGTGCTCGCCGGGCGCTAGTTGCTCGAGCCCGACGACGCCGAACCCGCCGATCGACGTCACGACGATCTTGACGATCCGCTACGACCATGGCGACAAGGCGTTCGAGGGCCGGGTGCGTTCCGGTAAGCCCGGATGCCGTGCGTTCAGGCACGTGAGCCTCTATAAGAAGCGACGACATCGCAAACCCGACAAGTTCATCGACGATGCGACCAGTAGCCGCAAGGGCAAGTGGTTCATCCACAAACGTCGGCCGCGGGGTCACTTCTACGCGATCGTCGATCCGTCCTCGTTCAGCCGCAACGGGCAGGACTACAACTGCGAAACGGACAAGTCGCCAACGATCGCTCCGTAAGACCGGAACAGGATCGTGAAAAAGGGCCGCGAAAGCGGCCCTTTTTCGTGTCGCTCTGCCACGCGGTGGGGTCGCGTTTCGTTACGCGGCCCTCGAACCGGCGTACTGATTCGGTGGGCGCGAGTGCGCCAACCTGGCATTTACGGTTAAAAACGT
>JALZGD010000051.1:0-2960 GCA_030861205.1 Actinomycetota bacterium | reverse complement strand
GATAACCCGCTTTAGGCGGTGATCGGTAGCAGGGGGAACGGCCTGCCCGGAGAACCACATCCCTGAGGGTTTACGAGGGAATAGAGAGGAGCGGTGGGTGAGGGACTCCCGGTCGATCTTGGGCGTATCTGACGCCGAAGATACGTCCGATAAGGTCGATACGCCCACCCCGTCCGGAACGAGCAGGAAGGGTGCCATCCGCAGTGCTTAGAGCCCGCCGACGTGCTCTGCTTGCGTCGCTTCTAGTCGTCCTTATCGTGTCATCGGCGCTAGGGGCCACTTCCGCGTCCGCTGCCCGTAAGAGCTGCACCAACGTCACGACGATCGGCGGGGGTTGGTACAGCATCAAGGCCCCCGAGTTCCCCGTCGGGCGCCTGGTGGTGACCAACTTCGCCGTTGAGCCGTACCCGGCCGGAACCGTCCTGGCGACGAATGGCGAGGCCATCATGATCTCGCGCGACGGCGGGTGCAATTGGGCCACGGCTTACGAGACGCGCAAGACCGACACGGGTGGAGCGATCTCGGACGCACAGACGCCGGTCATCGATCGGATCGTGATCCCGCGCACTCCTGCGCCCCACTTCGAGTTTGCGATCCTCAACGGAAACCTGCCGGGCCCTCACATCATCGCGAGCCGAGACCACGGCGCTCACTGGCAGGATGCGTCGAACGGTCTTCCGCAGATCGGAACTGTTCTCTCGCTCGCGGTCTCCCCAGCTCGTCCGTCGGTTGCTTACGCACAGGTCGTTTCGACGAAAGCCGTGAACCTCGGCGGGCCCGTTATGTACAAGACGACGGACGGTGGCGCTTCGTGGAGTCTTGCGGCTGACACGCCCGGCACGTTGACGGGTGCGGGACAGCTGCCGCGCTTCACCGATCTTGAAGTTGGGCCCGGAGATCCGAACGATCTGTGGGCGTCGGACGGCGCCGACGGCAATCTCTATCACTCGACCGACGGTGCAGCCTCATGGACCGTCGCGCATACGTTCAATAAAGCGATCAACCTGATCGACGTTGCAGCGTCGTCGGGACAGGCGACGCGGATATTCGCATTTGCCACCAGCGCGTCTGACGGATGGGTATCGATCGACACGGGCAAGAATTGGAAGGCGATCCGCACGCCGAACCCTGTCGAGTCGATCGCTGTCGGCGCGTCTTCGCTCGATGTGGTCGTGTCCACGGCCTTGCCGGGTGCGCGTCTCGCAGAAGTCTTTCAGTACGACCCGGCGAAAGGGACCTGGAACTCGATCAGAGACACGATCCCCGCGCTGTATCAGATGACGTCGGACTTGCGGGGGCACGAGCCGATCTTCTATGGCACGTCCGGGCTCGATATCGAGTACTGGGACGTCAAGGCGGTCCCTCCCAAGACCGATTCGCCGTTGCCTCCGTTCGACCCGCACTGTGACACCATCGCTCAACCGCCTGCATTGCCGTTGTCGGTCAACACGATCGCCGACAAGCCTGCGGTGCTCGGGCCGTCGTCGAAGAGCGTGGCGCTGCAGCCGGGTGCTTCGAAGACGGTTCCATACGGGTTGAAGCTGCCACCGATCAACGTCCCCGTCGATGTGTACTTCTTGATGGATACGTCTGGGTCTATGCAACCTGCCATCTGCTCGCTCGAGGTAAGCCTCGCGAGCATCGCCGCGACACTCTCGTCGAGTGGCCTCGACGTGCACATCGGCTTGGGTCAGTTCAAGGATTACCCGACACGCAACGGCGACCCAAGTGACTTCGCGTACAAGCGGGTCATGCCGGTGCAGAAACCGTCCACCGCGTTGTACTCGGCCCTCGATCACCTCGAGGCTGCCGGCGGTGGCGACGAGGCCGAAGCGCAGCTCGCCGCCCTCTACCAAGCCGCGACGGGCGCAGGTCAAGACCTTGCCCCGGCTGGGCATTCGCTCGGCGACATACCTCCGGGTCAGGATGCAGGTTTCCGTCGCAACGCTCTGAAGGTGATCGTGAACGTGACGGATGCACCGTTCCATTCGCCGCCACGTTATCCGGGCCCGACGTGGTCACAGACCGCAAATGCGTTGAACTCGCGAGGCATCGTCCAGGTCGGCGTTCACGTGGTGCACAACGCGGGCGACGGATCGACGTCCTTCGTATCCCACCCCGCCGAATCTCTTGCGGACCTGAAAGAAGGCGCCGCGTTGACGGGTGCGGTCAGCACGAACAAGCCGGTCGACTGCGACGGCGACTCGATCCCCGATCTGCCGACCGGCTCGGCGCTGGTTTGCCCGTTCGCGGATCAGGGCCGCGTCACTCTCGCTCCTGCGATCGTCGGGCTGCTCTCTTCATTGAAGCTGCCGCGCGCCGTCCAGTTGAAGGTCACCAAGGGCCAGAGGGTGGTCGCAGGCGTCTCTCCGTCGACCATCGACGGCGTCGACTTCACGCAGCTGCACAACCTCGACTTCAAGGTCGACTACCACTGCCCGCAACTCCTGGCGGGTCAGACGACACATGTCGTGCTTAGCGCGATCGCCGGCGGGGTCAAAGCCGATGTCGCCAAGGCATCCGTGCATTGCAAAGGAAACCCGCCGCCGGTTCCTCAGATCGCACAACCGTTGATCGCGGTCGGCATCATCCCGGCGATTCCTCCGCCTCCGCCGATACCGATCACCGAGGCCGCGCCCGCTTCTAACTTCCAGCCGATCGCGCAACCCGGTCACGTTGCACAGGGTGCGATGGCCGAGCAAGAGCAGCAACAACCTCAGCTTGCGTTCGTCCACGCAGCGAACGAAGTCCAGAACCAAGAGGCAGTCGAGAATGCGATGGTCAGGGTGAACAGCCGTCGTGATCCGCTCGCGGGCACGAAGTTCGGTCTGGCGGTCGGGGCTCTCGGAATGATCATGGTGTGGGGATTCGCAACGGCGGTCGCTACACGCGTACGTACAGCTCGTGTCTGGAGTGGTCGCCGATGAATCGCTCGTTGCGTCTGATCGTTGGTCTTGCCG
>JALZGD010000222.1:319-4098 GCA_030861205.1 Actinomycetota bacterium | reverse complement strand
GTCCGCGACGGGGCACCCACTCGAGCTCGGCGCGCCTCAGGTCGGGTATTCGAACCCTGGTTTCTTCATGGACATCGACGTTCATGCCCCGGGCGTGGACTTCCGTGGGCCTGCGGTTCCGGGGACATCGGCGTTGATCCCGTTGGGACGCGGCCCCGACTACGCGTGGACGCTCACCACCGGGTACTCAGATGCGGTCGATACTCGGGTCGAGCTGTTGTGCGACCCCAAGGGCAAGCCGGCGACCGAGAGGTCCAACGGCTACATGTTCAAGGGCAACTGCAAGAAGATGGACTCACGCACCGAGACGATCGAAGTAGGCGTGACTCCGACGAGCTCGAACAAGCAGCCTGACTCGGTAGACGAGACGATCTACCGAACGATCCACGGCCCCGTGTTCGGGCGCGGAAAGGTGAACGGTAAGCCGGTCGCGTTCGTCAAGCAGCGCATGTTCTGGATGAAAGAGGTCGATTCGATCCCGGCCTTCTACCGGTGGAACACGAGCAGCCGGACGACCGGTGCGTTTGCCAAAGCAGCCAAACGATTCACGATGTCGTTCAACTCGTTCTACGCGAACAAAGACGACATCGCGTACTTCCACGTTGGCACTTACCCCGTGCGCGCGAAGGGTGTCAGCCCCTCTCTTCCTGTTTGGGGCACCGGTAAGTGGGAGTGGCGCGGTCGGAGGTCATTTCGTCTTCAGCCTCACATAGTCAATCCGAAAACAGGTTGGGTCGCGAACTGGAACAGCAAGCCTGCGGCGGGTTGGGACTCCTATGACGCTCCGAAGTGGGGCTCCGAGCAACGGGTGCGTTTGATCGACGACGACATGAAAGCTTTGACTGCTCACGGCGGCAAAGTGACCCTCACCGACCTCGCGAACATCGTCCGCGATATCGCGACGCGCGATGTTCGCGGCGTCTATCTGGGGCCGAAGATGCTGAAGCTCGCCAGATCGGGTGGGCACGCGCTGAGTCCGAGAGCTTTCGATGCTGTACAGGCGGTTTCAAAATGGATCTCGCACGGCGCGCGCCGGCTCAACCGCGATGGCGATACCGACCACGAAGACAACGGCGAGGCGCTGGCGATCTTCGATAAGTGGTATCTCGATCTGATCCACAAGGTGTTTGACGACGAGCTCGGCAAGGTCGCGTACAGGTTCGCGGCCCCCTTGACCGACTACAGCCCGAAGGATGGGTCGAGCTTCTACTTCGGTTTCAACAACTACCTGGACGACGCGTTCTCGCACCGCAGGATGTCGCTTGACTACTGCGATGACAGATCCACGCCCAAGACCGAGTCGTGTGCCGCCGACGTAGACGCCGCGCTGACACAGGCATTGGCACAGCTGAGGAAAAAGCAGGGTGACGACATGTCGAAGTGGGCGACGCCGGCAGAGAACATCGTGTTCCAGGAGTTCGGAGCGGGGTCGGTCGACGACATCGCCTGGCAGAACCGCGGTACCCACAACCAGTTGATCGAGGTCCTGGGACACCAGGTCCCGGCTCCGAACCCGAGCAGCTCCTCGGCGCCGTAGTCCGTACACTTTCTAGAAAGGCTTCTGTAGGGAGGACAACGGTGTCCATCGATCCACGCGACCTGCCGGAACTACCGAACCTGATGATCGCGGGTCCGGGCGAGCTCAACGAAGAGGACCTCGAGGTGCTCGGGCGTCAGGTGATCGCGCACTACGGCGATCTGTGGGTCGAGCTCCATACGCAGGTCCTGACCGAGCTCGGGAAGCTGCTCGGGTGCCGCGATGTGCCCTACCTCATCCCCGGAACGGGTACGACGTGTCTCGACGCTGCTCTCTTCAATCTGTTCGAGCCGGACCAGCGTGTCGTCGTCGCGAACACGGGGTTCTTCGGAACACGCCTGATGGAGCTCGCGCGTCAGCATCGGCTTGACGTCACCGAAGTCGAGGTCGAGATCGGCGCGGCGATCGACGTCGATGTGCTCGCGTCAAAGATGGACGGGGCCGATGGCGTGCTCACGGTGCACGTCGAGACCGCCACGGGAGTACGTCACCCGATCGAGGACATCGCTCGCGTTGCGCGAGAAGCGGGGGCGATCTACATGGTCGACGGGATCGCGTCCGTCGGCGGCGAGCTTCTCGATGTCGACGGCATGGGGATCGATTGCGTCGTGACGGGTACGCAGAAGGGGCTCGAAGCCCCGCCCGGTCTGGGCATCATCGGGCTTAGCGAGCGCGGTCGTCAGCGCGTCGAAGCCCGATCCGAACGCCCCGAGAGCTGGTACCTCGATCTGAAGGTGTGGGATTGGTACCGCAGCGATTGGGGAGCATGGCACCCCCATCCCGTGACGATGCCGACGAATTTGATCCTTGCTCTCGCGTCGAGCATGCGCCGCATTACGGAGATGGGGCTCCAAGCTTGGGTAGCACGCCGCGCCGACCTCGCGAAGCGGTGCCGCGAAGGTCTGCGTGACTTAGGCCTCGAGCCGGTTCCGCACGCGGGGGCCGAGGCCAACCTCGTCGTCGCTCAATGGGTCGACGATCCGGCGACGGTACAGCGCTACCTGCTGGAGAAGGAGCACATCATGATCTCGGGCGGTCTCACGCCTACGCTCGGCAAAGCCATACGTGTGGGATTGATGGGGGGAACCGCTACCGAAGAGATGGTCGACCGCGTCGTCGCAGGCGTGGGGGCCGCGCTAAAGACGAGCACGGCGGACCAGGAGAAGTAAGCGGGCAAGTCTCCGTGGTTGGTTAGAGCTCTCCCGTGAACCCGATCCGCTTGCCGTCGATCTTGTGCCCGTACGGGATCACCCACCGGAAGTAGCGACCGACTGAGCTCTTGCACCAGCAATCCTCGTCGCACGGGCAGTGTCGCTGAGAATCGATGTAGAGATTTACCGCGACCAGCCCTGCGACGAGCACCAGAAGTTTTTTCATGTCCGCATCGTATTCGCTGCTCGTCAGACTCCGATCGTCGCTGGTTCCGCGATCGAGATCGTCGAACCTCGCGGCGATTTCGTAACTTCGATCTTGACCGGGAGGCGAGCTGCAAGCTCGTCGACGTGTGTGATCACTCCAACCAACCGCCCCGAGTCTCCCAGTCGTCCGATGGCCGACACGACGACGTCAAGGGTCTCGGCGTCGAGCGTGTCGAACCCTTCGTCTAGGAACAGGCTGTCGAGCTGTTTGTGCTCGACCACTGCGAGCAGCTGGACCTGTTCGGAGAGCGCGAGGGCCAACGCCAAAGACGCCAAGAATGTCTCGCCACCCGACAGCGTCTTGACGTTTCGTCGTTCGTCTCCATTCCACGCGTCGACCACGTAGAAGCGATCGTCTTCGTAGGCCAAGCGATAGCGGGTGCTCGAGAGCTCTTCGAGGTGAGCGCTCGCGGCCCCCGCCAAGACGCCCAGTGCTTCGGCCTGAAGGAATTGCACGATGCTGTCGTTGCGGAGCTCGCGGCCCAGCGCGGCGTAGACCGCGTTCTCGCGCCGATGCATCTCGATCTCGTCGGCATACTTGGCTTTCGTCGCGAGGCGCTCGGTGAGGTCGGCCACGGCCTTTTGCTGTACGGCGACGTCTGAACGCAGGCGGCCCGCGGTGGAGCGCGCCTCGGCTACGACGGCCGATAGCGCGGCGGCATCGAGCGAGAACCCTTCTGGCAACGCCTCGCGCGCTTCGTCGAGCAGCTTTTCGACCTCGCGCTCGCGCGTCTCGCGCAGAGCATCCAGATCTTCGGCCAGCTTGACTAGTTCCTTCGCGGTCGCGGAGGCTGTCGAAGCGAGCGCGTCGACCTCGGTAGGAA
>JALZGD010000222.1:0-309 GCA_030861205.1 Actinomycetota bacterium | reverse complement strand
ATCGGGGGCCGCATCCCGAGCGCGGGCGCACATCGGCGCCAGCGGGAAACCTGTCATCCGTTCCCGCAACTTGTCGATCTCGGTGTCGAGTTTGGATGCCGCGAGCTCGCGACGGCCGAGCTCGGCCCGCGCTTCTTCGACCGCGGCTCTGGCCGCCTCCTCAGTCTCGATCAACGCGCGGAGCGATTCGATCTGCTTGTCTAGATGAGTTAACGAGTCGTTCGTCTTGCCGATGACGGCGGTGACTTCCGCGACGAGGCGGTCGAGCCGCTCTTTCTGAGTAGCGGCTTCTTTCTTGCAGCGAAGGAT
>JALZGD010000050.1:4854-11401 GCA_030861205.1 Actinomycetota bacterium | reverse complement strand
GGTTCTTCGTCGTGTTCGAAGGGGGGGAGGGCGCGGGGAAGTCGACTCAGATGGCTGCGTTCTCCCGCTACCTGACGGCACGCGGCGAGGAGGTGGTCACGACCCGAGAGCCGGGGGGGACGGCGATCGGTGAGCGGATCAGAGCGCTCCTTCTGGACCCCGAGCTCACAGAGATGGACGCACGGACCGAGGCTTTGCTCTACGCGGCAGATCGAGCGCAGCACGCCGTCGAGGTGATCAAGCCGGCCCTTGCGAGCGGCAAGATCGTCGTTTCTGATCGCTTCGTCGATTCGTCACTTGCTTATCAGGGTCTCGCACGCGGGCTCGGTCTCGACGACATCTACGAGATCAGTGAGTGGGCTACCGGGGGCCTGATACCGGACATGGTCTTCTTCATGAAGCTCGATGCCGCGGAACGTCTCGATCGCGTAGGGGAAGAACGCGATCGTATCGAGGCTGAAGCCGAGGACTTCCACGAGAAGGTGGAGCGGGCCTACGACGAGATCGCGCGGCGTTTCCCCGAACGCTTTGTTGTTCTCGACGCCTCGTCGAACAGCGCTCAGGTGCATGCCGAGGTTGTGAAGGCTTTCGAGGAACGAACGAAAGACCACTCAACACTTGCGATAGACGCTGCTCAGCGCCCGCTGATACCTCCGGTTCCACGATGACCGAAATAGCCGACACCTCGGTGTGGAACCGGCTCGAGGACTCGCGCTCGGTGCGCGCATTGCGGAAACAAGTTGCCACGACGCACATCCCGCATGCGTGGTTGTTGGTCGGTCCGCCCGGCTCTGGAAAAGGGTCTGCGTCGGTGGCGATGGCCGCAGCTCTTAACTGCACCGTCTCGCCGGGCGATGGGTGTGGGACGTGCAGTTCGTGCAGTCGGATCCTGCGGCGGCGTCACCCGGACGTGCACCACATCGTGCCCGAGGGACCGTTGATCCCGGTTGATGTCATCCGCGAGACCGTGCTGGTCGAGGCTGCTCGTTCTCCTTTCGAAGGTCGACGCAAAGTCTTCGTCATCGAAGAGGCCGAGAGGATGAACGATGCAGCTCAGAGCGCGTTGCTTAAGACCCTCGAAGAGCCTCAGCCAGATACCGTTTTCATCCTCATCTCCGACGAGGAGGACGAGATCCTCGAGACGATCCGCTCGCGTTGCCGGATCTTTCGGCTCGAGCCCGTTCCGGAGGCGAAGACGGTCGACCTCTTGCGGCGCGAGGGGGCCGATGAGGAGCGAGCTCTAGTCGCAGCGCGCATTTCCGATGGCGACGTGGATCGCGCACGAACGCTCGCACTCGATCCCGCCGCGGGCGCCCGACGATCGGCATGGCTCGATATCCCCGAGCAACTTCAGAGCCCCCAGGACGCGCTGGGCATTGCGGGCGAAGTCATCGCGGTCGTGAAGGACACCGTCGCCGGTCACCAGGAGACGCACAAGCAAGAGGTGGTCGAGCTCGCAGACGCAATGGGTGAAGGCAGAGGGACGGCTGCGGCCCGGAACGCCCTCGCGAAACGCCAGCGACGAGAGCTCAGGCGGCTCGAAGAGGAAACCGCGGGCGAGTGTCTACAGACCCTCGGCAGTTTCTTTCGAGACGTCGTCGCCTTGCGAGGCGGCGGCACTGAAGCGATCACGAACCTCGATGTGTTGGATCGCGTCGAGCGCTGGGCCGCGACCGAGGTCGATGACGCCGCATTCATCAGATGCGTTGAGCGATGCATCGAAGCGCGGGCCGCTCTGCCGAAGAACGCGAATGCCCTGTTGCAACTAGAGGGAGCGTTCCTCGACCTTGCGCGGCTTCTGGTCTAGCGCGGGACGGGGCACGACTCGGCCCGCGAGTACCACGCTGGCGAGTCGGCGGCTCGGGCGCCGGGCCCGTTCAATCGCTTCCATCCAGACCCGTCGGCATCTGCGACCCCGATAGCGGCATCGTTCTGAGTCCCGAACACGATCTTCTTTCCGTCCGGGGACCACGACGGCACTAGGTTGTCATCGAATGGAACGTCGCTTGCAACCTCGATGGGATGCGACCCATTCGCACGCATCACCCATATCGATGCGTGCGCGCTTCCGCCATCGTCCGTGGTCTTGGTATAGACGATCTCTCTTCCATCCGGCGACCATCCCCACTTCCACGCGTTCTCCCCGTCGCCCAAGTCAGTGAGCTCCTTGACGTGGGTCCCATTCGGTCTCACCGTGAAGAGGCTGATCTGCGACGACGACAGCAATCCAGCGTTGTTCGTGTCCCGCCCAAACAGGATCCGGCGACCGTTGGGCGACCACACCGCGTTGTAGTCAAAACTCGATCCATCAGTCACCTGTCTCTGCCTACTTCCGTCGGGACGAACGGTGAATATGGACGACTCACCCGTGAGGGAGCTGCTGTAATCGAAGTAAACGATGCGGTGCCCGTCGGACGACCACTGCGGACACTGAGCAGTCGCGGAAACGGTCTCAACGAGTGAGTGTCGATGCTTTCCGTTTGCACCGAGGATGACCAATCCGAACCGTCCCTGCGCGACCAGACGGTTTCCGCCGGGGGCCCACGACGCCGGCATGGCGAAGTGCTTCGATCGCGTGAGGCGATGCACGCCCGTGCCGTCGGCGTTGATCGTCCACAGCGTCGCTCGCCCATAGGACCCTGTGGCGTAAGTGATCTTCTTGTGATCAGGCGACCACACGGGTTGCTTCACAGAGCCGCGGGTAAGGCGCTGCAAAGGTTTCCCTGTAGTCGGATCGATCGTGAACAGACCCGATCGAAAGCCCGGCGAGTCATGTACGAAAGCCACGATAGGACTGGGCGTTGCGGATGCTGCCGTCGGCAGCGTGGCGCAAACGGTCGCAGTGACGGCGAGAACCCCGATCAGAGCCGCCGAAAGGCTGCGTAGCGCAGAGGAACATCCGTGCTCCTTCGAGATCCACATGGGGATTAGGTTCGCCCACCCACCGTGCACTCCTCCTGGGGTCTCTAGGTGCCGACCTTCGCATTCACTGAACGGCGCGCAGGTACACTGCCGGTCTTTCGCCGGGGTAGCTCAGTCGGCAGAGCGGCTCACTCGTAATGAGCAGGTCAGGGGTTCGATTCCCCTCCCCGGCT
Organism: Actinomycetota bacterium; assembly: GCA_030861205.1. GTDB lineage: Bacteria > Actinomycetota > CADDZG01 > CADDZG01 > WHSQ01 > JALZGD01. Next base: position 8,306 of record JALZGD010000050.1, on the reverse strand, counting down.
CCAATACACATCATTTGCCTTGCCAGCGTCTTCCGATCCCCTTGGTTTGCTCGCATGTTCCTTCTACGGGATCTCAGCAACTCTCGGGAAGCCGAGGACGTGTGCGTGCAGCGCGCCGGCGGCCATGATCGTCTTATCAGTGTGAACCGGTGCGCTGGGTTAGGTGGGGACAGTAAATGAAACGGCTACTCATTCTGGTCATTGCGGTCGGCTTCCTCGGCGTGCCTAGTGGTCATGCACACGCCGCATTCGCAGGACGCAACGGTCTCATCGTTTATGCACGAGAGCAAAGCTCACCGACGAACGCGATGGACCGGGGCATCTACGTCGTAACGCCAGATGGAGCCAAACAGCGACAACTCCGCTCCAGTGGGATGGACCCGGAATGGTCGCCATCCGGAAAACGAATGGCGTTCTCGGAGTACGACCCGATCGCCGATCGAGCCCAGGTCTTCGTGATGTCTGCTGACGGAACGAACGTCAAACAGGTGACGCATCTCGCAAGCGGCGCTGACGAGCCGTCGTGGTCACCGTCGGGTGGACGCATCGTCTTCCGCAACCGTTACGGACGTGATCTATTCATCGTCGTCTTGAAAACCGGGAGGACGACGCGATTGAAGGTTCCAAGACAGGCGTACTCGCCCGCGTGGTCCCCCGACGGACACCGGATCTTGTTCGCGGCGGGCCAGCCCGACGGAGGAACCATCTACTCCATCCGCCCCGACGGTTCCCATCGTCGCCAGCTCACCGAGAGCGCCCATCCGAATTTCCATCCATCGTGGTCGCCCACGGGGGCTCGAATCGTTTTCCAGCGAGGACTGGGCGGACGCATCTTCGTCATGGATGCCAACGGCACGCATCAGCGAGAGCTGACGCGCGGCAAGAGGCGCGGTGCCTCTCCATCTTGGTCTCCCGACGGACGAAGGATCGTGTTCACGGCCGGCCAGGGTGTCTGTCAACCCTACGCCCTCGCGAAGTTCTCCCCGAGTGGCTCACATGTGAGATGCATCGTCTCCGACGGTTCTCTAGATATGTCCTCTGATTGGCAGCCGCGCTGATGAGAATTTACGGGGGAGCTGCACGGGAGACGACCAAGCACGGATTGGGGCAGAGGTGCTAAGGATCGCGAGCTTCCTTGTAGCACTGGCGGCCGTCAGCGCCGCAGTGTTGCCCCCTGCTCTCGCGGCGGGTAGTCGTATCGCGTTCGTCGGTCAGCCCTTTACCACCACGATCAACCAGCTGGGTGAGACCGAGTGCACCTATGGCTCCAAGGGAGTCTTCAGCGTTGACCCCGGCGGCGATCACGCCCACCGTGTGACTACGAGTCCGGGAGACGCCCTCTATGTGCCGACCTGGTCTCTGGATAAGAGCCATCTCGCCTTCGTCGCGGGCGATGGGCCCATGACGCTGTATGTCGTGGTCGCGAACGGCTCGCATCTGCACGCGGTAGCGCAACTGCCATCGATCCAAACGCTCACCGGGCCGACCTGGTCACCAAATTCGCAATGGTTGTCCTTCAGCGGGCAGAAAGGCGGTACCCAAGACGTATGGGTCGTGAAACGCGATGGGAGTCACCTCCACAGGCTGACCCATGACCGCGTCGTCGACATCGCGCCTAGTTGGGCGCCGGATGGCAAACATGTGTTGTTTAGCCGGCACTCCCCGTCGACGGGGCTCTACGAAGTGAGCCGCACCGGGATCGGTCTGCACATTGTGGTCAGACATCAGGACGCGGGGCCATCGGAGTGGTCGGCGGCTGCCAACGACATCATGTTCCTTGGCGGCAGTCCCAAGGGCCATGACATCTTTATGGTCCGGCCGGACGGATCGCATCTGCGTCGCGTGAGCGATTTCGGCGACGTTCCCGAGAATGGCATCGATCTATCTCCTGATGGGAGATGGGTTGCGTTCCTGCGCTCGCGTGAGAGCGGGAGCAAGTTGTACACCGTCAAGGTGGACGGCAGTCACCTCAAGCTCCTCCAAAAGGGAGGTTTTCCGTACGGTCCGACGTGGTCGCCGGATTCTCGCTGGATCGCCTATCAGTCGGTGGTGAAGGGTCCCTGCGCCCCGGGTCTTAAAAAGATCAACCGCGCCGGCACGCGTGACAAACGGATCTCTCCCGGTCTCTATGTGGTTGGTGCCCCGACCTGGAGATGATTGGGCCGACAAGGACGCTTCCCGACGTCCGGCACCTTCGAAAGCAGTAACCCGCTCTCGTCCTTAATTCCCCGCGAGCGAGAGCTGATTATTAGTGGCTTTTCGTTCAGCGGTGACCAGCGAAAACGCAGTTAAGCGCAGCGTTCAGCCGCATCTTCCTCGCAATGAGCAGGTCAGGGATTCGATTGCCCTCCCCGGCTCCAGTAGATGGAGTCGATCATGAGAACGGGTTGTGCTCGCCGAACCAGTATCCGTCGACGTTGATGGCGCCCTCGGTGGGTTTCAGCTCTGCCGTTCGAGTTTGTACCGTGTCGAAGTACAAGCACGTGATGCCATGAGAATCGCCGAACGCGCTGTAGGCCATATCCACATGTGCCGATTGGTTGTCCGCCTGCAGGTTCGCTTGCCCGGCGTCGTTGCTCGCGCGATAGAAGATGCAGTACATGCGGGCTGATGCGGTGAAGCTGAAGCTGTCAAGTGGCGTCGACGAAACGTGCAACGTAGTCCGATAGGAGTCGGCCTCGTCGTTCTCATTCCACACTCCAAAAAAGGTGGCTTGACCCGCGGTGCTGGTGTCGTCGTAAGGCACGATCGTCCGGGCCACGGGCGCCGTCACCGTATTGCCCGCGCGGTCTTGTGCTTGCAGACGCATCACGAGCTCGTCGCCCTCGCTGGCGGACACAGTGCGATTAACCAAGCGTTCAGAATCTCCTTGAAAAGCCTTCGTCCACTCGTCGGCCCCCTCGAGCCGGGAGTAGAGGGTCCACCGCCTGAGTTCCGAGAATCCTTTATCGATCACCCGGAACGTTACGGGCACTCCGGGCTCCTCGGCCGGGGAAAGCGAGAAATTCGGAATCCCCATCCCTTTGGTGGGGACTTCCCAACGCATCACGAAAGGTGGCGTCCAGTCGTGGATCAACCAGTTGCGGTCGGGAACTGCGTCCCAGCAGCCCTTGCTGCAACTCGGTCCAGTGCGCGAGAACGATGCGAGGCGGAAGCGGTAACCGTACGGGCCGTTGCCGTAGGGGGATGGTAGGAAACCGTCGACCCCCACGATCTTTAGGCTGCGTGCTGACACGTTCCGGATGTAGAAACCGCCTGAGCCGTGGGTCCTGGTTTGAGGATCGTAGTAGTACGCGGCCCATCTGTGGGCTCCGTCGACGACCACATAGAACCAAATGTCGCCCTTCTTACGATTCTTGATGCTCAGTTCGAGAACTAAGAAGTCGCCGATGTGCAGTTGCGACGCTTTGACGGAGTGGGAGAAAACGATCGTAACGGTGCTCTGTCGGGAG
>JALZGD010000050.1:4320-4844 GCA_030861205.1 Actinomycetota bacterium | reverse complement strand
TGTGGGTGTGACCGATCTCGATCTTCCGGATTGCTAGGGGCCCGCGGCCGTCCCCTCCATCAGGCCAGGTGCCGGTGTCTGCGCCAGCGGGAGCTCCTAAGCACGTCAACAGGCATAACGAGACGCAAGTGACCGTGATGCGCCAGATGCGTTTGTTGCCAGACCGCGATGAGATTCCCCTCACAGTGCGCATTGTCCCTAAATTTGGGTCGTCTCGTATCGACACGGAATTTCATAGTCCAGGCGGCGAACGCGATGTTAGCGAGCCGCCCTGATCCTTAATCCTCATTTCGATGACGGAACAGCTCTCGCGGTTGGTGATGACGGAGGCATCTTCGTCGCTGGCGACACAAAAAACGGATCGCGCCACGGTGGCTACGACGCATTCGCCGCAAGGATCACCGCCCAACGATCCTTCTATGGCTACTTCAGGATCATTGCAGCAATGGCCGACGATTTCACATCTGGCGGCGCGCTCCAAGGGAGCCGCTTCTACATCGTGGGTAGCACCAGCTCAACCGATT
>JALZGD010000050.1:0-4310 GCA_030861205.1 Actinomycetota bacterium | reverse complement strand
GCTCCAGCGCCACTCTGGCGGCAAGGCAGACGGCTTCGTATTGGGGCTTGGATTCAACGGGAAGACGCTCTTTTCGAGCTACCTGGGAGGGGCCGCTGCCGACTCTGCGACCGACGCTGCACTTAACGGCACAAGCTCACTGGTGGTGGTTGGAGCAACCGATTCCAAGGATTTTCCCGTCAAGGGACGACCTTTTCAAGGCCATCTGAAAGGCAAGGAAGACGCTTTCGTGACCAAGGTCGCGCTCCGTTAGCGTTCCAGCGACCACGTGTGTGCGCCGCTCACCCCTGCAGAAAGCAACTACCTTTCGCGGGACGAGAAAACCACTTTGACCGTGCCCGTTGTAGGGGCCGACGCGTAAATGACCGGGCACGCGCCCCGCATGGGAGCTTGACCGACGATCGGTTGAACTTCGAGAGTGCCGCTTGCGCCCTTGAGGTGGAGCACCTTGGATGGCCATGGAGGCGGGGGATATGTGCTGCAAGCGTTGACCCAATCGCCGTTGCCCCAGCGTGCTCGGAATATGACGGGACCAGAGGCATCTTTGACGATGATCGACGCAGAGCGAGCCCACGCGGGCGCGGAGAATTGCAGGGATCTGGCTGCCGGCGTCGCGACGAGCAGGCCGAGTGCGTCCTCGGATGGGTCGTAGCTCTGGACGACGGTCTGGTGGCGAGGGGCCTGGGCGGCCAGGGCATGTCCGGCGCATGTCAGAACGACGAGTCCGGCGGCTCCCATGGCGCGAGCTAGCGAAAACGTTCGTGGGCGCGTCATGGCTGGGCTCATGCTGGGGACTTCGTTCCCGACTAAGACTTTCCTTCCCGGAGGGATCCTTCGGAGGGCGGCTCCACCAATCCGGCCGCTCTTGCAACGGTCCCGAAAAATTCCGATGGCATCACGCCCAGTCGGATTCCTATGCCGGCTGCGATCCACCAAGCGGGAAGCGCGTAGAGAGGGATGACAAAGAACTGCCACGCTGCCGCGTGTCGAGCGATGGCGAATATCGTTCCGATGGAAAGCGAGAGCCCCAGGTAGTACACGAGGAACGCCAACCCGCGCTTCATGGTTAAAAGATACGCCGCGAACCTGCGCCGTCCTTCGGTGGCGAGTTCTTTTGTCCGACTAGCGCAGGAAGGTAGGAAAGGGAAATGGGAACGAAGAAGCCTGGATCTTCTCAGGAAAACGAACCCGCTTCGAAGCGGATCGACGCTCGGATAGAAGAGCTCGACGACTGGCGCGGCGAGACTCTGGCCAGGATGCGCAAACTCATCAAGAAGGCGGACCCGGACGTCGTCGAGGAATGGAAATGGCAAAAGCCCACGAACCCCGGAGTGCCGGTGTGGTCACACGACGGAATCATCTGCACCGGCGAGACCTACAAGAACGTCGTCAAGCTGACCTTCGCAAAAGGCGCCCACCTCAAAGACCCTAAGGGTCTGTTCAATTCCAGTCTCGAGGGAAAAGTCCGGCGAGCCATCGACATCCACGAGGGCGAGACGATCGACGAGAAAGCGTTCATGGCGCTGATCCGAGAGGCGGTCGCTTTCAACGAGGGCTAGTCGAGCGACGCGCCTCGGTTCTAGCCCGGTTCTAGCGCTCTCGTTCGCCCCGGAGACCCCCGGCGGTTGTCGCTCCTTCGGCAGCCCGGCAGGTTTCGAGCGCTAGAAGTCGAACACTCCTGAACCAGGGCAGGCCGGATTCGATCGGCCGGTGGACTAAGGAGTGCACGATGGGCAAACGACTTACAGCTGCGGCGTTCACGATGATGCTGGCGGCGAGCGCATTGTTCGCTGTTCCGGCTCGGGCCGCCGATCCAGTAACCGCCGTGCCGGACACGGTGCAGATCAACGACCCTGTCGGGGACGCCAACTACGTGAACGATCAAAGCCTCCTCAGCGGCGTTCCCGAGGAGAACGATCAGACGACCCCTAAGGATGCCGGCAGCGTCAGCGACCTCCTGAAGATCTGGTACACGAGCGATGCATCGACGGTCTCGGTGCACATCCAGACCGAGTTGCCCCCTCCTGCGACCGCGTCGTACATCTTCCGCGTCTATTCGAACCCGGGCGAAGGCTCGGTCGCGTCGTCGACGCTCGGTTGCTTGCGCTTCTTTGCCTTCATCCCTGGTGACGGGGGAGGTTACGCGGGCGACGAATACGCCGGCCTGCTCGACCTGTGCAACGTGGGAACGGACTACGCGAAGAACGCCGTCGAGGCACCGCTGCAGGTCGACACCCTCGCGGACGGCACCGGCGTCATGACGATCACCGTGCCGCGCTCGTACAGCCCGCTTCTCGGCCCTGGGATGACGCTCGAGAAGCCGTTCGCGAGCGTGCGCAACCTCGTCGGAACAGGCCCGGATGGTGACGGCCAGGCATCAACCCCCGATCCCAACGCTCGGTGGAAGGGGACGGCGCAGATCGACAACTCGAAGATCGGAACGGATTACGCGCTGCAGGATGAAGGGCCGGCGGGCGGCGACACCTGCTCCAAGGCAAAAGGAAAGGCCAAGGGGCACCACAAGAAGCCCAAGCCGTGCCCTCCGCCTGCAGCCGCACCGAGCCCCTCGCCCTCAGAATCCGAAGCGCCGTAGGGCTACTAGTCAAAGATCTAAGAAGGGGGGCCCGCCGGCCCCCCTTCTTCGTATGGTCTGCGGTTTGGTCGACCAGTTGAAGGGCAAGTCAGCCGCATCGTGAACGATCTTCCGCCCACGGTCCAGGACGTGCCGTCGGTGCGTCAGCTTCGGCGTGCGCGCTTGTGGCGTCGCGCGGCGATCGGCGTGCTCGCCGCAATCGTTCTCGCCGGAGCTCTCGGGTTTTTCGGGATCCGTACACGAACGGCTACTGCGGTTGCAAATGGTTACTCGCTGCGCCTGGACTATCCGTGGACGGAGCGCGCCGGCGAGCCGATCCACTGGGTGCTGACGCTTCATCGCGAGGGTGGCTTCTCGGGCCCGGTGAGCATCGGTATCACCCAGACGTACCTCGATCTCCTCGATCTGAACGCGATAAATCCTGAACCGAGTTCGAGCCGCAATGGCGGTGACGCCGTCGTGTGGACGTTCGCTCCACCCGACGGAGATGTGCTTCGCGTCCAGATCGACGCGTTCGTGCAGTTGAACGCTCACTTGGGCGCGGACGCAGACGTTTTCGTTTTGCAAGACGGCGCTCGAGCCGTGAACGTGGACTACCGCACCTGGGTCGCTCCGTGAGTCGGGGTCGAGGAGGCTGAGATGGAGACTGTTCTGCGTGCCGCGATCATGTTCGGATTCATCTGGCTGATCATGCGGGTCATCGGAAGGAAAGAGCTCGCGGGTATGTCGTCCTTCGAGCTAGTCCTTCTCGTCGTGATGGGCGATCTCGTTCAACAGGGCGTGACCCAACAGGACACATCTGTGACGGCCGCCGTCTTGGCTGTGACGACCATGGCTTTGATCATCGTGGCGACATCCTTCGTTTCTTTCAAGTTCCCGAAGTTGAGTCCCGTCATCGAAGGGTCACCGGCAGTGATAGTCCACAAGGGTCGGCTCCAGCGAGAAACCTTGCGCATCGAGCGCCTGACGGAAGACGAGGTGCGTGAGGCTGCCCGCGAGCAGGGCATCGCCGACCTGAACGACGTCGCGATCGGGATCCTCGAGTCGGATGGCGCGTTCTCCTTCGTTACCAACTCCGCCATGACGCGCCAACAACAGGTCCCACAGAAGAAATTCGAGGAGTAGCGCACCCTCTACGCGCCCCCGCTCTGTGCAGGAGGTTTCCGCCCGTCGAGGGCGAACCTCTTCTCGACTGCGAAAGGGGCTACCGATGAAGCGCGGACTAGTTGGTGTTCTCACATCTGTTCTCATGCTGTCCTTGGCCATGCCGGGATCCGCGGCTGTCGAGCACTCTCCAAACATGCACCTGTTGGCGAACGTTCCCATCGCCGACGCGACCGATGTGGTGTTCACCAACGACGGGTACGCGGTTTTCGTTGCTGAAGGTTCGACTCGCCCTGCAGGTTTGCACATCGTCGACGTGCACGATCCGAAGCATCCGAAGCAGGTTGGGTACCTGCCATGCGTCGGATCCGGTTACGACGTCGGCCTGTGGCACAACGTCGCCGTGATGAGCATCGACCAGGCGGCCGGCAACTCGTCGACGGAGGCGGACGGATGCAACGTTCACGGAGGAGAAGGTGAGGAAGGGATCCGTCTTGTCGACATCTCCGACCGCGCTCATCCCAAGGAGATCAAATTCGTCCCGACCCAATGTGGTTCTCACACGAACATGACATTCGACTGGCACGGCCGGGGCCTCGTATATGTGCAGAGC
>JALZGD010000221.1 GCA_030861205.1 Actinomycetota bacterium | reverse complement strand
CTCGTCGTACTCGAACCAAGGGAAATCAACGATCCACGCGAACTTCCATGCTTCGGGATCGGATCGGTCGCGTTCGGGGATCAACCCGAATCTGTGAGCAAGGTTCCTTCTCAGCGCATCGAGAACCTTGGCAACGACGCTGTCTTTGACGTCCGCGATGACCAGGATCAGGTCGCCCGTCTCGGCTTGCGATGCCGCGACGAGCTCGGAACGCTCGCGGTCACTCAGGAACTTCTCAATCGGCGACCGCAAGCCCTCGGGCGTCACCGCGATCCACACGAGCCCGCCGGCGCCCAAGCTCTTCGCATCGTCGACGATCGCGTCGAGCTCTTTGCGCGCGAGATCGGCGCGGCCCTGCACGACTATGGCTTTGATCGCGCCGCCGCCGTCGATGACCGACCGAAATACACGCAGCTCGGTCTCCGCAAACGTCCCGGCTAGGTCGACCAACTCCATACCGAATCTCAGATCCGGTTTATCGGTGCCGAATCGCGTCATCGACTCCGTATAGGTAAGCCGCGCGAAGGGCGCAAGGTTCACGCCGAGCGCGTCGCTCCAAACCCGCCGGAACATCCGCTCACCGACATCCAAGACGTCATTGACGTCCACGAAAGACATCTCCATGTCCAACTGCGTGAAGTCCGGTTGCCTATCGGCTCGGAGATCCTCGTCGCGGAAGCAACGAGCGATCTGGTAGTAGCGGTCCAGTCCCGAAACCATCAGAAGTTGCTTGAACAATTGAGGCGATTGCGGCAGTGCATAGAACGAACCGGCGTGCAGCCGTGACGGGACCAGGTAGTCCCGCGCGCCCTCGGGCGTGGCGCGGGTCAGCATTGGCGTCTCGACCTCGACGAAGCCTTCCTCGTCGAAGAACCTCCTGATCGACGAGATGATCGTGTGACGTAACCGCAAGTTCTCCTGCATGTGCTGACGTCTGAGATCCAAGTACCGGTAGCGCAGGCGCAGCATCTCGTCGGGATCTTGATGGTCGTCGATCTGGAAAGGAGGTGTCTCGGACTCGGACAGCACCTCGAGGCGGTCGGCCGCTACCTCGATCTCTCCCGTTGCGAGCTTGTCGTTCAGCGTCCCTTCCCGACGCGCTCGCACCGTGCCGGTGACACGGATGCAGTACTCGCTGCGCAGCGACTGCGCCGCTTCATGCGTCGCACCCGATACCTCCGGTGAGAAGACGATCTGAACGACGCCGTATGCATCTCGCAGATCGATGAAAGTGACGCCTCCGTGATCCCTGCGCGAGTGAACCCACCCGCAAAGCACCACTTCCCTATCGGCATCCGCTCGGCGCAGTGCGCCGCAGCGGTCGCTACGCATCAAGGTCGATCGCCCCCGAGGCCAGATCGTCTTCCAGGGTCGCGAGCGCCGACTCGATCTGTCGTCCCGACCGAAGGTCCTTGATCGTTGCTGTGCCCGACGCGAGCTCGCTCTCCCCGATGATCACCACGAGCTCGGCCCCCGCCCTGTCGGCATCCTTCATCTGCCCTTTCATCCCACGTTGCGCGAGATCCATCTCCGCCGAGATGCCTCTGCCTCGAAGCGAGCTCACCAGAGCGAACCCTCGACGCCGTGCCGGATCACCCAGCGTCACGACGTAGACACTCGGATGTGCCGGTTCGATGTGACCGGCGCCGCCGGCGAGCATTATGCGGTCGGCGCCCAAGGCGAACCCGATCCCGGGGAGGGGCGGCCCGCCGAGCGCTTCTGCCAGCCCGTCGTATCTCCCGCCTCCACCGACCGCATCCTGAGATCCGAGCCCGCCGGCCGTGAATTCGAACGCGGTTCGCGTGTAGTAGTCCAAGCCGCGCACCAGACGCGGCTCGAGCCGGTATCGCACTCCGACCGATTGCAACAAGTCCTGGACGGCGTCGAAATGAGCCCGGCATTCGTCGCAGAGGTGATCCGTGATCACGGGCGCGTCTGCCATCACCGCGATGGTTTCGGGCTCCTTGGAGTCGAATGTCCGCAGCGGGTTGGTGTGGACCCGTCCGCGATCCTCCGACGCCATCTCTGCGGATCGATCGGTGAGGAAAGTGGTCAAAAGATCCAGATATGACCCGCGGCAGTCGTCGCCGGGGTGGCCGATCGAGTTCAACAACAGGTTCGGATCCACTCCCGTGAGGCGCAGATAGCGCGCCCCCAGCTCGATCACCTCGGCATCGACCTCGGGCGACTCCGTGCCGATGGCTTCGATCCCGAGCTGCCAGAACTGTCGATAACGACCTTTCTGTGGCCGCTCCTGGCGAAACATCGTCTCTGCGTAAGACACCTTCACCGGTAGGGGCCCCCGGTCGAGAGCGTGCTCGAGCACCGCCCGCATGACGGGCGCCGTCCCTTCCGGCCGAAGCGTCAGCGAGCGACCCCCGCGGTCGTCGAACGTGTACATCTGTTTCGTCACCACTTCGGATGCTTCGCCCACGCCGCGCGTGAAGACCTCGGTGTGCTCGAACGCCGGCGTCTCGATCGGTCGATATCCCGCCGCGGCGAACACATCGTCCAGAGCAAGGCTGCGCAGGTGCTCCCAACGCCACGAATCGGGAGGCAGCAAGTCGTAAGTGCCCCTAGGCGCGCTAAACGAAGGTCCGTCGGTCACGATCGAGCCATCCTATGAGGGTGCGCGCCGGTGGTCAGGAGCCGCCGCAATGTGTAAAAGCGATGACCCTGCGCATCAACGCCGCGGTTTTCGAAACATCGCCCCGGCGTGGCGGCGGCCGCGGGCGGCTGGCGTCTGCGTGACACACATGACGCTCCCGGTAACGTGGGTAAGAACCGAGATGGTCGCGCATAACGCAGAGTGGCTGTCACCGAGCCTGTGGTTGGATACGCGCGAGCCCGACAACGTTGCAGGAGGAGCGATGACGAAGGACCTCGACCGAGACGGCCTCGAAGGAATGGCACGCCAGATCAGACGCGACATCGTGATCTCGACGACCGAAGCGGCTTCGGGTCACCCGTCGAGCTCGCTGTCGATGGTCGAGTTGCTCGTCACCCTGTACTTCGGCGGAGTCTTGCGCTACGACCCGCAGAACCCCCACGATCCCGACCGCGACCGGTTCATCCTGTCCAAAGGTCACGCGGCACCGGGGCTCTACGCAGTGTTGGCCGAGGCGGGTTACTTCCCCGTGGATGAGCTCACCACGCTGCGCAAGCTCGGATCCCCCCTGGAGGGCCATCCCAACATGTGCCGGCTACCCGGCGTCGAAGCCTCTACCGGCTCGTTGGGCCAGGGCCTGTCGATCGGGATCGGCCACGCGCTCGCGGCGAAGCTCGATGGTCGCGACTCGCGCGTCTACGTGTTGTGCGGCGACGGTGAGAGCGAAGAGGGTCAGTTCTGGGAAGCCGTGATGTTTGCCGGCAACCACAATCTCGACAATCTCACTCTGCTCCACGACCACAACGGATACCAGCAGACGGCCGCCGTCGATGAGGTCCAGCCGCTCGACCCGATGCCCTCCAAGCTGCAGACGTTCAAGTGGCAAACCCGCGAGATCGATGGACACTCGCTCGATCAAGTCGTCGAGGCATTCGATTGGGCACGCAACGTCTCGGGCGCGCCTCAAGCGATCGTCGCGAGAACGGTGAAAGGGAAGGGCGTCTCGCTCCTCGAGGAGGCACCCTGGAAGTGGCACGGCAAGCCGATCCCCAAGGACGAAGAGGCGAAAGCATTGGAAGAGATAGGAGCCTCGGCATGACCCTCCAACTGGCGCCTCACCTTGACCTCCCCGACGGGCCCTCGACGCGAGAGGCATTCGGCGAGGCTCTTGCCGAAGTCGGAAGCGACGAGCGCATCGTCGTAGTCGACGGCGACGTGAACAACTCGACCTACACGAACAAGTTCAAGGAGAAATATGCCGAGCGGTTCTTCAACGCCGGCATAGCGGAATCGAACATGGTCGGGATCGCGGCAGGTCTCGCGGCCAGCGGAAAGATCCCCGTCGCGGCGTCGTTCTCGACCTTCTTGCTGTCCAATGCGTTTGATCAGATCCGCATGTCGATCGCGTTCCCCAACCTCAACGTCAAGCTCGCGGGCACTCATGCGGGCATCTCGATCGGCGAGGACGGCCCGTCTCAGATGGCGATCGAGGACATCGCGCTGGCATGCGCGCTCCCGGGGTTCACA
>JALZGD010000220.1 GCA_030861205.1 Actinomycetota bacterium | reverse complement strand
CCTCATAAGAGGAGTGGAGCGATCGAAGACCCGCGGTCTCGACTGCGGAGCGAGAAAGGAAACGCGTGCCCACCATCCAGCAACTGGTTCGCCAGGGCCGCCAGTCAAAGAAAGAGAAGTCGAAGTCGCCGGCGCTGAGGGGCTCCCCTCAGAGGCGAGGCGTGTGCACCCGCGTGTACACGACGACGCCCAAGAAGCCGAACTCGGCTCTCCGCAAAGTCGCTCGCGTAAGGCTCACCTCTGGTATCGAAGTAACCGCATACATCCCCGGCATCGGGCACAACCTCCAGGAGCACTCGATCGTGCTCGTTCGCGGAGGCAGAGTGAAAGACCTCCCCGGTGTCCGCTACAAGATCATCCGTGCAGCGCTCGACACGGCGGGCGTTCGCGACCGGGTCCAGAGCCGTTCTAAGTACGGCGCGAAGAAGGCTGGTGGCTGATGCCACGTAAAGGACCGGCTCCGCGCCGCGAGCTCATGCCCGACCCGATCTACGACTCGCTTCTCGTCACGCAGATCCAGAACAGGGTCTTGACGCGGGGCAAGCGCTCGCTCGCCGAGGGCATCGTCTACGACGCTTTAGCAAAGGTCGGCGAGCGCACGGGCAAGGACCCACTGACGATCCTCAAGAAGGCGACGGACAACATCCGGCCCCTGCTCGAAGTTCGTTCCCGCAGAGTCGGCGGCGCGACCTACCAGGTCCCCGTCGAGGTTCAGGCGTCGCGCGGCAACACGCTCGCGATCAGGTGGCTCGTCACGTTCTCGCGCAAGAGGCGCGAGCGCACGATGGCCGATCGCCTTGCGGGCGAGATCCTCGACGCATCGGGTGGCGCGGGGGCCGCAGTGAAGCGCCGAGAAGACATGCACAAGATGGCCGAGGCCAACAAGGCTTTCGCTCACTACCGCTGGTAATGACCGATGGACCCGGGGGGATCTCCGGGAGGGAGAAACATGCCTGAAGCAGCACAGAAGCAAGAGCAACAGCAGCGCCCACAACTTCGTGAGGTGAAGGGCGGCGCGCCGCTGATCCGCGAATATCCGCTCAGCCATACCCGGAATATCGGGATCATGGCTCACATCGACGCGGGCAAGACGACGACGACCGAGCGGATCCTTTACTACACCGGCAAGACCTACAAGATCGGCGAGGTCCACGAAGGCGCCGCGGTCATGGACTGGATGGTCCAAGAGCAAGAGCGTGGGATCACGATCACGTCCGCTGCAACTACGGCGCACTGGAAGGGCTACTGGATCAACATCATCGACACGCCCGGCCACGTCGACTTCACGGTCGAGGTCGAGCGCAGCTTGCGCGTGCTCGACGGCGCGGTCGCAGTGTTCGACGCAGTGGCTGGGGTCGAGCCCCAATCCGAGACCGTGTGGCGTCAGGCCGACCGCTACAACGTTCCGCGCATCTGCTTCGTGAACAAGATGGACCGTATCGGGGCGGACTTCTTCCGCACGGTGGACATGATCCGCGATCGTCTGAACACGACGCCGGTGTGCATCCAGTTGCCGATCGGTAAAGAGAACGACTTCCATGGCGTTGTCGACCTAGTCACGATGGTTGCGCACTACTGGCCCGACGAAGGCCATGGTGAGCAGTGGGAGGACCGCCCGATCCCAGAAGATCTTCAAGAGCAGGCGGCTTCCTACAGACACGACCTTTTGGAGGCTCTAGCCGACCACGACGAAGAGATCATGGATCTCTACGTCCACGAGCAAGAGCCGGACGTCGAGCAGATCCGCAAGGCCATCCGTCGCGCGACGATCTCCGGCGAAGTCACGCCAGTCTTGTGCGGCACCGCGTTCAAGAACAAAGCCGTTCAGCCTTTGCTCGATGCGGTGTGCTGGTACCTGCCGAGCCCGCTCGATCTCCCTCCGATGGAGGCGATCAGGCCGAACACCAACGAAACGGTCGAGCGCAGGGCGGAAGACTCCGAGCCGTTCTCGGCGCTCGCCTTCAAGATCATGTCGGACCCGTACGTCGGCCGTCTGACGTACCTGCGCGTGTACTCCGGGACGCTGAAGAGCGGCGAGAGCATCTCGAACTCGACTCGCGAGCGCAAGGAGCGCATCGGGCGCATCCTGCAGATGCACGCGAACCACCGCGAGGACAAGGAAGCGGTCTTTGCCGGCGACATCGTCGCCGTCGTCGGGCTGAAGAACACCCTGACGGGGGACACGCTTTGCGACCCGAGCGACCCCGTGCTGCTCGAGCAGATGAACTTCCCGGCCCCCGTCATCGACGTCGCGATCGAACCGAAGTCGAAGGCCGATTCCGAGAAGCTCGGCAACGCTCTACAACGTCTCTCCGAGGAAGACCCAACGTTCAGGGTTCACACGGACGACGAGACCGGGCAAACGATCATCTCCGGGATGGGCGAGCTGCACCTCGAAGTGCTGGTGGACCGCCTCATACGTGAGTTCAACGTGGGCGCGAACGTCGGTAAGCCGCAGGTCGCGTACCGCGAGACCGTGGCGCAACCGGCCAACAAGGTCGAGGTTCGTTACGTCAAGCAGACGGGTGGTAAGGGTCAGTACGCCCACTGCGTGATCGATCTCGAGCCGACCGGCCCCGGTGGGGGATACGAATTCGTAAACAAGATCACCGGTGGCCGTATCCCGACCGAGTACATCCCAGCGGTCGACCAGGGTGTGCAGGAAGCGATGGCTTCCGGCGTCCTGGCGGGTTACCCCGTCGTCGATGTGCGCGTGACCTTGACCGACGGCTCGTCGCACGATGTCGACTCGTCCGAGATGGCATTCAAGATCTGCGGCTCGATGGTGTTCAAAGAGGCCGCGAAGAAGGCGAAGCCTCAGCTTCTCGAACCGATCTTCGATGTCGAGGTGGTCACCCCCGAGGAGTACATGGGCGACGTCATCGGCGACATCTCCGGACGGCGCGGTCGCGTGGAAGCGATGGACCAGCGCGGTTCGGATCGCATCGTCAAAGCACAGGTCCCACTGGCCGAGATGTTCGGTTACGTCACCGAGTTGCGCAGCCGCACGCAGGGTCGTGCAACGTCGTCGATGCAATTCCACTCGTACCAGGAAGTACCGAAGTCGATCGCAGAAGAAGTCGTAGCCACGGTTCGGGGCGAGTAGCCCACAGAAGGGGAGAAGGGACAGAGAGATGGCGAAGCAGAAGTTCGAGCGCACTAAGCCGCACGTCAACATCGGGACGATGGGTCACATCGACCATGGAAAGACGACATTGACGGCGGCGATCACGAAGGTTCTGCACGATCAGAACCCCAACGTGGAGTTCACGGCGTTCGATCAGATCGATAAGGCGCCTGAAGAGAAAGAGCGCGGCATCACCATCGCCATCGCCCACGTCGAGTACGAGACCGAGAACCGCCACTACGCGCACGTAGACATGCCGGGTCACGCCGACTACATCAAGAACATGATCACCGGTGCCGCTCAGATCGACGGCGCCATCTTGGTCGTGTCGGCTGCGGACGGCCCGATGCCTCAGACGAGGGAGCACGTCTTGCTCGCTCGTCAGGTCAACGTTCCGTACATCGTCGTAGCTCTGAACAAGGTCGACATGGTCGACGATCCCGAGCTCCTCGACCTCGTCGAGCTCGAGGTGCGTGAGCTGCTCACCGAGTACGAGTTCCCCGGCGACGATGTCCCGGTCACGCGCGTCTCCGCATTGAAGGCTCTCGACGGCGACGAGGAAGCTGCCAACCAGATCCTCGAGCTCATGTCTACGGTGGACGAGTACGTTCCCGAGCCCGAGCGCGACACCGCAAAGCCGTTCCTGATGCCGATCGAGGACGTCTTCACGATCACCGGTCGTGGCACCGTCGTCACCGGCCGCGTCGAGCGGGGCGTTCTCAAGCCCAACGAGGAAGTCGAGATCGTCGGCATCAAGCCGAAGTCGATGAAGACGGTCTGCACCGGCATCGAGATGTTCCGCAAGATGCTCGACGAAGCGCAGGCCGGTGACAACGCCGGCATCCTCCTGCGCGGCACGAAGAAGGACGAGGTCCAGCGTGGGCAGGTTCTTTCGAAGCCCGGCTCCGTGACACCGCACACGAAGTTCAACGCGCAGGTGTACGTGCTCAGCAAGGACGAAGGTGGCCGTCACACCCCGTTCTTCAACAACTACCGTCCCCAGTTCTACTT
>JALZGD010000219.1 GCA_030861205.1 Actinomycetota bacterium | reverse complement strand
GATAATCAGGTGCGATCGGCGCGCTCGACTTCACGACCTCGTCACGACGGAGTGCGTCGTAGATGCGAGCAGCGGCCCCCGGATCGTCGTCGCGCACGTCGTCGTCCGCGAGGTGCACTGTGATCGGCAGAACGGTGACGCGAAAGTGCTCGACCAATTCGTCGGAGATACCGGCACTTGAATCCGTGATGATGCTTACGGTCATTCCCGCGCCCCCACGCTTACCGTTGATTCGACGACCTACCCTATTGCGCGCGGTGATCGTCGATGCGGCTCGAGCGCGTCAAGCCGGATGCGGAAGTGGGCCTAAGCCGCCTTCTGGACGTCGGCCGCCTCGACGGGGAATGCAGCGACGTTGCGCCTTTGTCCGATCCCGAGGGTCGGAAGGATCACTGCGCCGACCATGATCGGCAGCCAGTGGCTGATCAGGCGCCATCCCAGAACCGTCACCGTCGCTGCTGCCGGCGGTGCTCCTTGGGCGATCAGTGCGGCGGTAACGGTCGCCTCGACGATGCCGACGCCCCCGGGCGTGATCGGCACGGCTGCGACCAATTGCCCGATCACGAACGCAAGAGCGAGACCGGGCAAGCTGATGCCCGGCGCGAGTGCGACCGACACGGCGATGAGAACGCCGAGGTCGGCAGCCCAGTTCAACAGGGCCCAGAAGAACGCGCGCCCCAGCGCACGACGGTCGGAGACCAGCTGATCGACGCCGGAGACGGCTTTGACCACCGCGGCGGCAAACGCCTGAGGCTTGATGACTTTCTTGAGGGGGCCGCGCGACGCGGGCCGGAAGATCTTCTCGATGAACGCGCCGAGCAACGCGGGACGCTTGGACGCGATGCGGGCAACGAGCGCGGTCGCGATGACCACCGCTGCCACGGCGATCACGCCTGCAACCATGCCGCCGCCGGCGCCCAATAGGACTGCCACGATGGCAGTGACCGGAAGGAAGAGCGCAAGAACGAAAGACGACAGCATCCCGCTCGCAATGACCGAAGCGGTCGCCCGAGGCGCATCCAGGCCGCCGCGCCGCAACGCTCCGACGATCACGGCAAGGGACACTCCCGACCCCCACGGAACAGTTCGTTGGACGCAGGTCCCGGCAACCATCGCCCGCTGCACAAGATGGCGCGGAGCGGACTGCTCGGCCGACCGCAGGACCGTGTGGACCAGCTCGCCGTAGGCGAGGTTCGAGATCAACTGGCACCCGAACATCGCCGCGAGTGCGAACCATGCAGATCCGGCCAACAGCGCTGCGCTCGCCTTCATCTCGTGAAGATGAGGAACGACCAAACGGGCCGCCAGCGCGAGGGTCGCCAGGGTGCCGACGATTCGGATCGACCGTCCGAGAACGGCTTTCTTCGTGGACTTCCTCGAACGATCCTCAGTAGCCATAGACCCCTAGCCGGTTCGCCGCGCAGCAACGGCATCCTGCGCTCCTAAGTTGTTATCGGGCACGGGGAAGCCAGCTTGATGTCCCGTGGCCAAATGAGAAGAAAATATGGGCGTGGCTCGGCCATTCTCGTCGAACTGGAAGCTGCTCTGCCCTGCGGTCGTATTGCCGCTGATCGAGACCGGGCTCCTCCGGGGTACCCCCGATCCTCAGACCGCTGCGATCGGCCCCCAGGTGACGGCTCCTCCACCGTTCGACCTGTTCCACGACCTCAGATGGGTGAGCGTGTACCACGACTCGTGGTTGACGCTCGGCCTGGAACTGTGTGGGATCGTCCTGCTCCGCAGCTTGTTCGACGCGTACATGGTGAGAGCCGCATGGCCCGGCGACGGCGCGCCCGGTCTGCTCCCCGCAGCGCGGCGAGCGACCGCCTTCTACGCGGTAGCCGCGCTCCTATTGATGCCGTGGGTGGCGTTGATGTTCGGCTTTTCGATCATCGGGGTCTCCTACCTCTTCTTCGCGAGCTTGCCGCCCGTGGTCGCCGTGGCGATGCTCATCCACCGCGGCGCGACGTCTCAGGCCGCCGGGCGCTGGTGGGATTGGGGCCCTCGGTGGGGAAGCTTGGGCCTGATCGCACTTGCGTTCGTGTGGCTGACCGTCGGCGGCGCGCTCACTGCAGGAGCCGCCTTTCCGATCGCGATGCTTGCGGCCGCAGGGTGCGGGGTCCTCAACGCGTTCACGTACCACGCGATGGTGCGTGGCGTCGCGGCGCCGATCTCGAAGCGGAAACGGCAGATCCTCGTCCCCGTCGCGATCGTGATGACGTTCGCGGTCGTTGTCGGAGGAGCTGCCGGTGGCTTCGCCGGCAAGAGAACATCGGTCGGACACCTGTCTCCGCGCGCTATCGCTCGCATCCCCGCGCGGGCACATGGCCACCCGATCCTCGTCGCCGGGGGCTTCGGGTCCCATACCGATCGAACTCCCCCGTTCGATCTGCCGCGGTGGTTCGCGCAATGGCGTTACTCGTACAGTGGGATGAGACGGGAGCGGCCGCTTCCCTACACGTCGGAAGACACCGAAGAGCCCGTTGCAGTTTCCGCGGCGCGGATGGAGGAACAAGTCGACGCCTTGCACGCGGCATACCGTCGCCCGGTGACGATCGTCGCCGAGAGCGAAGGCGCAATCGTGGCGCGCTATTACCTCCTGAATCTCTACGAGCCGAATACCCGCGCGGTGGATCGATTCATCGCGCTGGACATGCCGCGCGTTCGTCCCGCCGTCTATTACCCGGCCGCAGGGATGGATGGAGCCGGGCTCGGGTCGGGCTGGGCGTTACGCGGGATCGCATTGTTGGTCGGCCACCTCGGCCCACTCCGCGTGTCCGCCGACGCGCCTTTCTTCCGGAGCCTCATGGACTGCGGGCGCAATGCGACATCGCTGCAGGAGGCCCGCCTGCCATCGGGTGTCCGCGAGACACAGGTGCTCGCGCTTGCAGACTCGGTCGATGACTATCGACCGTTCTCCGGAGCTCGTCATTACTACGCGATCGCGACGCACGGAGGTTTGATCCACGATCCGGAGGTGGACGATCTCGTCCAGGCGATCGTCACCGGCAGCCCGTTGCCCGATTCGAGCGCTCGCCGGCTTTTCGCTCGTCTCATCGGGAACGCGGCAGCAGGTTGGACGACACCGACCCTCGGTTCCGAAGGGGCGACGGACGCTGGCTGCTGACCTCAACCGCCGCCCTGTCTAGGATTCTGTTTCGGTAAGTCGAAAGAGAATCCGTGGCCAACAAGTTCCCGATCTCCGATCTCGTCGAACGCACCGGCGTCCCGAGGGCATCGGTTCACCATTACGTGAAGCTCGGGCTCCTGCCCGACCCCGAGCGCGCGGCCAAGAATCAGTTCCTTTACGACGAGCGACACGTGCGCGGCCTCCGGTTGATCAGGCTGCTGCGCGACAGGCGCGGGCTCACACTCGAGCAGATCAAGTCGATCCTTCCGGAACTGATGGGGCTCACCTCCGATCAGGCCTTCAGAACGGATATGTGGGATCGGGCGATCGACCTCAAGATGCGCAGTCCGCGGCGCGACGCCGGTGTGCGTCTGCTGGAAGGCGCCGTCGAGGCATTCACACGACGCAACTATGCGGACGTCAACGTCGACGAGCTGTGCACGCGCGCAGGCGTTGCCAAAGGGTCTTTCTATCGATACTTCCGATCGAAAGAGGAGCTGTTCTTTGCCGCAGTCCGAGCATCTGTGGAGAAGGCGGTCGCCGAGTTCGCGGAGATAACGAAGGATCTACAACCCTCAGTCGAAGAGACCGGGATCGTGCTCGCCGAGGTCCTCGACCCATACGGCGTGTTGCTGCTCCAGCTGTTTGCGCGCGCACGCCAGCGCCTCCCCGGCTACGTCGCGGCAGCAAGTCAAGCGACTCAGGCCTTGATGCAGGCGGTCGCCGACGCCGCCGGCACCGTGGACGCCACGAGCGTCGAGGCCGTCGTCCGTGACGCTTTCGGGCGGCTGGTAACCGCCCAAAACGCTCCCGAAACCGGCAGGAATCGGACTTTTCGACGTCGTACAATCGACGTGACTGGTTAGTCAGTCTGTTGTTTGTGCGTCCAGCCCCGGACGTACAGCGGGAGCACGGAGGGGCTGCGGTCGATGGGCACTCGAAGCAACGGTCGGAACGCGGGTCGCGCGCCGGGCTTGTGGCTGGCGCTGTTCGGCCTCGTCGCGGCAACTGCCTGCGGGCAGCTGCCC
>JALZGD010000218.1 GCA_030861205.1 Actinomycetota bacterium | reverse complement strand
CGATGCTTCCTTGTCTCATCTCGCCGATCGGCTGGCCGAGTTGATGGTGCAGGCCGGCGACGTGGGCTCGGACCTCGCACGTCTCGCGCCGGCCCACGACCCGGGCTCGGTGGACCTCACGAGGGCTCGATTGGACGAGATTTCGAAGCTAGTGCGGAAATACGGAGCCGATCCGGCCGCGCCGTCTGAGGAAGACTCGATCCTCGGATATCTAGCACGGGCGCGCCTCAGGATCGCGGAGCTGGAAGCGGTCGAGGACCAGATCGAAGACGCCGAGAGAGAAGCAGGACAGGCGCGTAGTGATGCGGAGATCGCCGCGCGGTCGCTGAGCGAGCTACGCGCCTCGGCGCAACCGGCCCTCGACGGCACCATCGAAAAGCTGCTCGGGCGGCTGGCGATGGAAGGAGCCCGATTCGAGACAAAGATCGAGCCGCGTGAGCTTTACGAAGGCGGGCTGGAGGCGGTCGACTTTCTCGTTGCGGCCAACCCGGGAGACGATCCGAGACCTATAGCGAAGGTCGCAAGCGGCGGGGAGCTATCGCGGATTGCTCTCGCACTCCACCTAGTGACGAGCACGACGGGCGCAGCGACGGTCGTGTTCGACGAGGTCGATGCCGGCGTCGGGGGCCGCGCTGCACAGTCGGTCGGCCGCG
Organism: Actinomycetota bacterium; assembly: GCA_030861205.1. GTDB lineage: Bacteria > Actinomycetota > CADDZG01 > CADDZG01 > WHSQ01 > JALZGD01. The sequence goes on along the minus strand of JALZGD010000218.1, from coordinate 3,513 downwards.
CTCTCGCCGATCTGGCGAGGACTACGGGCGCTCAAGTAATCGTCGTCACGCACCTCCCACAGGTCGCAGCTTTCGCACACGCGCACTACCGCGTCGTCAAATCGGCACGGGGGGCTACGGTCGATCGGGTGGACGGCAGCGACAGGGTCGAGGAGCTCTCGAGGATGCTCGCCGGGTTGCCCGAATCTGATCGGGCGCGAGAGCACGCGGAAGAACTCCTCGTTATGGCGTCGGAAATGACCCCTACGTGATCAGGCGCTCGAAGACCCGTTCAGTCGAGACGATCGAGCTGCGCGGTGTGGCCGGTCTTGCTCGCGTCGACGCGCGGACTAAGAACCTGATCACCCGGATCCAGCCCGGTGAGATCGCCGTCATCGATCACCGTGACATCGACCGGATCGCGGCAGAGAGCCTGGTCCAACGTCAGGTGAAGGCGGTTGTGAACGCCTCGCGGTCGACGACGGGACGCTATCCGAACCTCGGACCGCTCTTGCTGTGTTCGGCGGGGATCCCCATCGTCGATGACGTGGGCCCCGACATCATGTCGCTGCCGGAGGGAACGCGTGTCGAAGTCGACGGCGCAACCGTCTACAGGTTGGACGCCGCGGGTCGCTCCGAGATCGCACGCGGGCATGTGTTGACGCTCGAAGAGGCAGAGCACCTGCTCGACATCACGAAGAAGCAGATATCGACCGAACTCGAGCGCTTTGCCGAGAACACGATCGGTTACCTGCGTGACGAACGCGACGTATTGCTCGAGGCAGCGCGCCTTCCCGAGGTGACTACGGACTTTCACGGACGCCACGTGCTGGTGGTCGTTCGCGGATACGACTACAAGGAAGACCTTGGCGCCCTGCGGGCCTACATAAGGGAGGAGAAGCCTCTTCTCGTGGGAGTCGACGGTGGCGCCGACGCCCTTATCGATGCAAACCTGAAACCGGACCTGATCATCGGCGACATGGACTCGGTTACGACCGAGGCACTTTTATCGGGGGCCGAGCTCGTCGTGCATGCCTATCCGGGCGGCCTGGCACCCGGGCTCGAAAGGATCGAAGCACTTGGATTGAAGAGCGTCGTCTTCGAAGCAACCGGCACCTCGGAAGACATCGCGATGCTGCTCGCATACGAGCACGGCGCAGAGCTGATAGTCGCCGTCGGCACTCACGCCAACCTCGTCGAGTTCCTCGATAAAGGCCGCAAGGGCATGGCGTCTACGTTTCTGGTCAGGCTTCGCGTCGGGCCCATCCTGGTGGACGCGAAGGGCATGAGTCGGCTCTACCGCGGACGCGTGCGCACGCGGGACCTGTTGTTGCTGGTGGCTGCGGCGGCCGTCGCAATCGGCATCGTCATCGCGTTCTCTCCGATCATGCGAGCAGAATTACATGCGATCTGGCTGCAGATCAGGGAATGGTGGTTCTCGGTGCGCGAATCGATCTTCCACTGATGGTCGACTTCCGTTACCACCTGATCTCGATCATCGCGGTGATCCTTGCGCTGGCGGTCGGCATCTTCGCGGGGTCCGGTTTCCTCGGCGGGCCGCTACTCGACGACCTTCGCCACCGGCTCGATCGGATCGATCGGACGAACACCGACCTACAGAAACAGATCAGCACGCTGCACGACCAAGCCGATGATTACGAAGCGTTCGTCACGGCAGCCGAGCCGTACATCGTCGCGGGCAAGTTGACCGGCACGCCGGTCGTTCTTTTCTCTTTGGACGGCACCGACGGGCGCGTCCTCGATGGAGTAACGAGTGGATTGGACGCGGCCGGAGCGAGGGTTGTTTCGACGATCACGTTCTCGTCAAAGCTCGCGCTCCCGTCCTCTGTGGAACGTGACCAACTTGCCCTTGCGCTCGGCTCCACCTCCGGGAAGTCTGCCGATCTGCGGGATGAGGCCGCGACCGAGCTATCCGGACGTATCGCGAACGTCCTATCTGGCTCGAGCCAGGCAGATCCACGGGTACGCGCTACGACGCAGCTCGAAGCACTCCTCGACTCGTTGGAGAAACAGGGCTTCGTCGATGTAGCCGGCGGCGTGTCGGCGGAGACGGTTCCCGTGGGGGCGAGCTTCGTGATCGCGGTCGGAAGTGGCGCCGCACCACCGTTCAACGTCGCACCCTTTGTCCGGCGCCTCGCCGTCGGCCTCGCACGCCCGCACGTCGGGATCGTCGTGGCATCGCCGACGAACAGCGTGTGGGATGTGATCCCATCTCTGCGGCAGAACCCCGAGGCCTCCGCATCCGTCACGACCGTGGACGACGCCGATACGAGCATCGGTCGCATCGCGTGCGCCCTCGGACTGGCTTCCGCGGCACGCGGGACGGTGGGTCAATACGGGGTCGGGGACAGGTCGAGCGGCATCATCCCGCCCCCCTCGCCCGCCCCCTGATGGCGACGACCGCAAGATCGGGTGCCGGGTCCCTCGCTCGGGGGGCCGCGCAGATGACGATCGCCACGGCCATCTCGCGCGTCACGGGATTCGTCCGCGTCGTGGTCGTCGCCGCGGCACTTGGAACGACGTTCTTGGCCAACACGTATCAGACGGCGAATACCGCGCCGAACATCCTGTTCGAGCTCGTGGCGGCAGGTGTCCTGACGTCGGTCTTCGTTCCTACGTTCGTCGATTACCTCGTCACGGAGAGACGTGACGAGGGTTGGGACGCAGCGAACGCGCTGACTTCGGTCGCGGTCGTCGGGCTGATTGGGCTGTTCCTTGTGCTCGCGTTACTGGCTCCGTTGGTCATGAGGGTCTTGACCGTCGGCGTTCACAACCAGAGCCTGAGGTCCCAGGAGATCGCGCTCGGAGCGACATTCCTGAGACTGTTCTCACCGCAGATCGTCTTCTACGGGGCCGGGATGATCATGACGAGCGCTCTCCAGGCGCACCGACGGTTCGCGATGCCTGCGATCGCCCCGATCTTCAACAACGTCGTGGTCATCGCGGTCTACCTCACGTACGCAGCGATGCGCGGCGGCGGCGATCCGACGGTCGCGGGCATCACGACTGCCGAGAAGCTCGTGCTTGGTGCAGGCACGACGCTCGGGGTGATCGCGATGACCGTGTGTCTCGTGCCCGCTCTCATGCGGCTTGGGTGGCGCTTCCGGTTCAGGTTCGATCCCGCCCATCCGGCGGTGCGACGCGGCGCGCGCCTCGGCGCATGGGCGTTGAGTTATGCGGGGGGATATCAGGCAGGGCTGATCGTGGTTCTCGTGCTTGCGAACAAGATCCGTGGCGGTGTCGCTGCTTATCAGTGGGCCTACACGTTCTTCTATCTGCCTTACGCGTTGTTCGGGTTCCCGATCTTCTCGGTGCTCTTCACTGCGATGTCCGAGCACGTCGCTCTCGAGGATCGCGAGGGCCTTATCAGACGGCTCGAGGACGGACTGCGCATGCTTGCCGTCGTGCTGGTCCCGGTCTCGGCAGCGATGATCATCTCCGCGGGCCCCCTGATACACGCAACGCTTAGATATGGCGTGATGACGGAGACCGGCTCGACTCTCGTCGCGCGGG
>JALZGD010000217.1 GCA_030861205.1 Actinomycetota bacterium | reverse complement strand
GCCGAGAACGTGGCGGCCGAGTATGACGTCGATCGGCGATCTCAAGACGAGTTCGCCCTCGAGAGCCATCGGCGGGCGGTAGCGGCACGCGACGGGGGGCGCTTCGACGCGGAGATCGTCCCGGTCGAGGTAACGACCGGGAAAGGCGAAGTGACGACGATCGCTGCCGACGAGCCGCCGCGGCCCGATACGGATCTCGACAAGCTTGCACGCCTGAAGCCGGCGTTCGCCTCGGAAGGCACCGTTACGGCAGGCAACTCATCCGGCATCAACGACGGCGCGTCTGCCGTCTTGCTCGCGTCGAGCGAAGAGGTCGCACAGAACGAATGGCGGCCGCTCGCACGGATCGTCACGTCGGCGGTGGCCGGGGTCGAGCCGCGCGTCATGGGCCTTGGTCCGATCGACGCGACGCGCAAGGCTCTGAAGCGCGCGGGCCTGGACGTCGGAGATCTCGATTTGGTCGAGCTCAACGAAGCCTTCGCCGCTCAATCGATCGCTTGCATCCGCGAGCTCGGGCTCGATCGCGGCATCGTCAACGTCAACGGTGGCGCGATCGCGCTCGGCCACCCGCTCGGATGTTCCGGAGCGCGCATCCTGACGACTCTCGTCCACGAGCTCCACAGGCGCGGCGGTCGTTACGGCTTGGCGACGATGTGCATCGGCGTCGGCCAGGGCATCGCCACGATCGTCGAAAACGTCGCGAGCTAGATAGACGTGACGGCCGTCGAGGAGCTCGGCGCGCTCCTTGGCGCGCACAGGGTTAGCACCTATCCGCACGACCTCGACCACCACGCGCACGACTGGTCCCCGCTCGCGATGCTGGATCGCCGCGCCGGCCGAGAGCTGTCCCGGCCTCTGTGCGTCGTCCGTCCCGTCAACACCGAGCAGGTCTCAGCCCTGCTGGCATGGGCCGACGCGACCAGGACGCCCGTAGTTCCGTTCGGTGGGGGATCCGGCGTCGTTCGAGGTATCGAGCCGCGCGATGCAGTGGTCGTCGACATGCAAGCGATGGAGAACATCTTGCACTTCGACACGAAAAGCCGGCTTGTCTCTGCACAGTCGGGGGTCTGGGGGCCCGACCTGGTTCGGGCTCTCGCTGCGTGGGGGTTCACCCTGGGACACGAGCCGCAGTCCATCCGGTTGTCGACCGTGGGTGGATGGCTGGCAACGCGCTCGGCCGGTCAGCTCTCGGCTCGTTACGGAGCGATCGAAGACATGGTCGCAGGACTCGAGGCCGTGCTTCCGGGAGGCCGCGTCGTGCGATCGAAGCCGTCACCGAGACGCTCCGTCGGGCCCGACCTCCCGTCTCTGATGCTCGGCTCCGAGGGGACCCTCGGAATCATCACGGAGGCGACTCTGCGCGTCCATCCGATCGCCCTGAAACGCGCCGATAGGTGCATCGTGTTCGATCACATGTCGGACGGCGTCGCGGCATGCCGCATGATCGCCCAATCGCAGCTATGCCCAACGCTGGTGCGGTTGTACGACAAAGAAGACGCTGCCCTTTTTGGAATGTCGATAGAAGGGTTCGAGCCTGCACCTCTGCTGCTGCTGTCGTTCGAAGGGGTGGACGCCGACGAGCGGGCCGAGCGGGCCACGAGCTCGTGCGGCGGGCACCCGGGAGACCCGCAGCTCGTGGCGCACTGGTGGGCGCACCGCAACGACGCTGTCGCGACCTTCCGCGAGGTCATGAGTGGCGACGGTCCGCTTGGCCCCTACGGGGTGGCGGACACGATCGAGATGTCGGCCACGTGGTCAGACCTTCGCAACGTGTATCACCACGTCAAGGACGCGCTCGGCGACCGAGCGCAACTCTGTGGTTGCCATCTGTCACACGTGTACCCAGACGGAGCCTGCCTCTACTTCACCCTTGCGTCTTCGTGCGAGGACGAGGACGAGGCCGCGCAGACGCTGGAAGGCTGGTGGGAGACCGCGATGCAGGCATGCCTCGCGCATCGAGGCTCCATCAGCCATCACCACGGCATCGGACGAACTAAGGCCAGGTGGCTGCCGGCGGAGCTCGGCGATTGGTGGCCGGTCCTCGAATCGGTGAAGCGAGCCGTCGATCCGAACGGGATCATGAACCCAGGTGCGCTTGGCCTATGACTTCGGTCTACGGCCCCATGGTGCTGATCTGCAATGCGCATGCGGGACACGGTGGCGTCGGGAAAGCCTTGCCAAAAGTGAGGGCTCTGCTCGAAGAACGTGAGCTCGATTACGAGGTTCGTTACACACAAGCCGCCGGTGACGCTACGACGATCGCCCGCACTGCGCTCGATCAAGGCTTCAGGTTCCTCGTCGCCGTCGGGGGAGACGGCACCGTTCACGAAGTCGTGAACGGCATGATCGAAGACGACAAACCTGTTCGCGACGACGCCGTGATGGGAGTCGTTGCCGCGGGAACCGGATCGGACTTCATCAAGACGTTCGGCCTGCCCGCGGAGATGCCGGCCCACGCCGTCGCACACCTCGATGGCGGCGAGGCCTTCCCGATCGATATCGGCAAGATCGTTTACACCGAAGACGGCAGGCCGACGGTGCGCTACTTCGCGAACGTCGCCGAAGCCGGGCTTGGCGCCGAGGCGGTATGGAGAGCAGGGCGCTTACCCCGCTGGTTCGGCCCCATGAAGTACTTCGTTGCCTTCTGGTTGGCCGTTAGGGGATTCAAGGGGGTGAACGCCAAAGCAGATCTGGTCGATAGGACCTACGAGGGTCGATTGAACAACCTCGTGGTGGCGAACGGCCAGTACTTCGGGGGTGGGATGAAGATCGCGCCGCGCGCGGCCCCCACGGACGGTCTGCTCGACATCCAGATCGAGCATGCCCGCAAGCGCGAAGCGATCTCACTCTTGCCAAAGGTCTACAAGGGCGAGCACGTCCCCCACGAAGACATCTTCGAGGCCAAACGCGTGAAGTTGTCGATCGAGACCGACCGGCCGCTGCGCATCGAAGCCGACGGCGAAGTCCTCGGCTACACCCCGGCAACGTTCGAGATCATCCGAGACGCCATCAGGCTCAAGGTCTGACGTGAGCCATTACGTCGACACGCGCGGCGCCCGCATCGCGTTCGACGACACCGGGCCGCGTGACGCGCCGGCCATCTTCTTCAGTCACGGGATCCTGATGGACAGGACGATGTTCGTCCCGCAGGTCGCGGATCTGTCGCGCGACCACCGCTGCATCAGCTGGGATGAACGCGGCCACGGCGAGACCACGCAGAGTGGATCGTGGACGTACTGGGATTCAGCGCACGATCTGCTCGACCTCATGGACCATCTAGAGATCGACAATGCGGTGTTGGCCGGGATGTCGCAAGGAGGCTTCATCTCGCTGCGGGCCGCGTTGCTCGCACCCGACCGGGTCCGCGCGCTGGTGATCATCGATTCGCAGGCGGGCCCCGAACCGGAGCACCTCGCCCCCATGTACAAAAGCATGCTGGACAGATGGCTTGCAGAGGGTGGCCAAGATGTGGTCGACGGCGTCGCATCCGTGATCCTCGGTCCCGCTGATAGGAATCCCGATTCCACACTTGGCGGAGCCATGCAATCGTCGTGGAAGAAGAAATGGCTCGCCCGCGAGCGATCGTGGCCCGTGGAGCCCTTCAAGACCCTCGTCGAAAGGGAAGACCTGCACGACCGCCTGCCGCAGATCGCCTGCCCGGCCCTCGTGATCCACGGCTCGCAGGATGCCGCGATCCCCGTCGAGCTCGCAGAACGCCTTTGTGATGGACTGCCGGGGTGCGAGAGGATCCTCGTCGTCGACGGCGCGGGCCACGCCGCGAATCTGTCGCATCCCGCTCAAGTGACGGCCGCGATGAGGTCGTTCCTCGCGAACCTCTGAGCCTCACAACTGCGCCAGCATCTCCTCGGGGTCGTCGAGGAAGGCGCGGAGGTCGTTCGACAAACGCGCGGGGAACTCGATCGGAAGGAAATGTGTCGCGTCTTCGTACACAACGAGTCGCCCGCTCGGTAACAACCGGGACGCGTCTTCGGCCGCGCGCAGCGGCGCAAGGGCGTCCTTGCTGCCGGCTATCAGGAGGGTGGGTGGTTCGACGCGACCGAGGACCCGAATGACCGAGTCACCACTCAACGCTTCGAACGAGGCCAGGAAGACGGCGAGATCGGAGTGGGCTATCCCCCGCAACACGTCGACCAGCGCCTGGGTGTCGGCTGGAGCCGCGATCAGGCCCGAA
>JALZGD010000216.1 GCA_030861205.1 Actinomycetota bacterium | reverse complement strand
GAATTGGCGGCGGGGTCGCCGTCCTTCGTCGTTCCTCCTGGGGGACCGGTCGTCGTTCCACCGGGTCGGAACGACGGCGCAGTCAGCTCGCGCCCCGCCGCGTGTTCTCTGACACCTGGGCCGTTGAACAGGCACCCCGAGCCGTCTGATCTGGTGACCGCCATCTCGGGTAGACGCGCGCAAGCGCCAGATGGCTAGCGTTCGCAGGATGGCGGAGCCGCGCGACGTCCTCGACCTACTCGACAGGGGCGCGGTCGCCGCGCTCACCCCGTTGTTCGCACCACGACTCGAGGGATGGGACGCCGACTCGTGGGTTCGCGGGTGGGTTGAGGGTCTCCAGTCGCTGCTAGGGCCGCGGCGGCGGGTGGTCAGCGAGAGGCAGGTGTCGTCGACGCTGACGCGGTTCCACGTCGAGGGCGAGCGCGGTACCGCTGTCGCCACCATCATCTTGGACGACGAGGGGCGGTGGTTTGGCGCTTCCCTGAAGCGCCGCGCCGCGGAGGGAATCGCGAACATCATCCTCCAGTGCCCGTGGAACCAGGAGCGCGACGCGATGGCCGCGCTCTACGACGACCTTCTTCATCTCGATCGCTGGGACGTCCCGCAGCTCGTGTTCGATGAGGGCCGGCCGGACGATCCGCGCCCGCGCTGGCCCGATCCCGCCTACCCACAGCAGATGCACCTCGACATCCGTGTCGGTGACCTCGACGCCGTCGACGCACTGGTCGTCACTCGCGGCGCCACCCGCCTCGCGGACTTCGACGACCACCGGGTCTACGCGGATATCGTCGGCCACCCGTTCTGCCTGTATCCCGCAGATGTGGCGAAGCCCGTCATCTCGCGACTCGTGATAGACGCTCGCGACCCCGACGCGCTGCGCGAGTTCTACGAGCGCCTCCTTGGACCCGACACTACGCCGGCGCTTGCGTTCCAGCATTCGGATGCCGAGCCGCCACGTTGGCCCGACCCGGCCTATCCGGCCCAGGTGCACGTCGATTTCGCGTTCGACGACCCGGCACCGGTCGCTGAACGCGTAATCGAACTGGGTGGCTCGGTGCTCCGCCGGCGCGACGGGTTCCCCGTCTATGCCGACCCGGCTGGTCACCCGTTCTGCCTCGGACGTCCCGGCGAGTGACCCGGAACAGAGCGGACCGCGTCCGGTCTCATCGGTATCGGTGTCGACTCGCGCAATCTATCGCGACGAGCGGCACGCGGGAACCGTCGATATGCGTGGTTCTGCCCCGCCAACTCGTGACGCTGGCAGCCGCGCGATGTCCAGTTTCGGGACGCACCGTGATGGCCACGCGAAATTCACTGCGGCGCCAGGAGATTACCGTCCCCTCAGCTTCTTTATCGCATCATTGATGTCCACGCCGGGAGTCGGTGCGTCGTCTGGGCGAATGGCGACGCGTTGCCGGAGGTCGTCCTGACTTCCCACGAGGACCATGCCCGAGGAGAAGGTCATCTTGAAACCGGTGACGCGGACGAGGCTCGTATCCTTAGGAAACGGTCGCTCTGGATCGAGTCCCGCCTCGCGGACGCGGTCCAGGAAGGTGGGGCGGTCCGCCGCGTCGAAGTGGGCTGCCGCGAACGTCCGCGGCCGGATCTCGCCCGACTGATCCTGCATCGTCGCGAGGAGAGCGACCTGATAGCGCCCTCGCCGCTCCGCGCTCTCGACCTCCTCGTTGATGAACGCGTCGACGGTCTGAACGAACTCAAGCGTCGTCTTCTCGGGATTGTCGCGGAGCCGGCATCCGAGGAACGTTCCGAGGAAGAACGTGGCGACGCCAGCTGCAATCTCGCTTCCTCGTTGGTCATCCGAGACTCGACCGACGATGCTGCCCGCGCTTGGCCGACGCGTTTCGACCGTCAGGACTGACGACTTGAAAACCTTGGTCTTGTCCGTGAGGGTCAGGTTGCGGAGGAATTCGAGGTCGACGATTCGTCGGCCGTCAACCTCCTTGATCCGGAACCTTAGGCCCCGCTCCCGTTCGAGCTTGAGCACTGAGGCGCAGCGCTTGCCCCCCAAGGTTCCTGCGAGGACCGCCAGCAGTCCGGCGGGGTTGCGCCCCGTCTGGACCTCATCGAGCCGTTCAGCGATGACTCGGGAGGAGGCGACCAGTTCACTCGGGTTGCCGATGATCTGAGCGACCGCTGAGCGGACCGTGTCGTTCTCGTTCTCGTCAGCAATGACGTCTACGCCGCGTTCATTGAGACTCGTCAGGATCTTTCGCCGGAAGTAGGCCCCAAGATCGCGATCGAGTTCGATGGTCTCATCGGTGAGGGTCAGTTCATCGTCCTGGTCGTTCCCGCGCGGCACGTGGTGCAGCATCACTGCATCAATTGCGAAGCTGTCGAGGTTCACAGGCCAGCTCCGGTTTCCGGTATAGGGCTCAGCAGAGCGTCCCGAGCGTGGGCGAGGAACGCATTGCGCTCTTCTTCGAAGTGGAAGAGCACGCGGTCGCTCGCAGGCGGCGGGCCGGCCGCTGCGGCGTCAACGAGGTGCTCGCGCACTCGTTCGTAAGACGCGACGACCGGATGATCTGCTGGTAACCAGAGCTGAAGCCGCTGGCCGATGGGGAACACCCGGGCGAGCCAGTCTTCGGCATGTTCGACCTCGGCCTCGCTCCGATGTTCGTGGAGGATTCTGATGTTCGTGGGTCCGCTCGCGAGCAGCGAGGCTGCCTCGTCGAGCAGCCTCCTGAGTTCGCCGCGTCGCTGCGCCACCTGCTCACGATGGAAGTCGCGGACCCGCGCCCTGCGCGCCAGCCAGGAGGCAACCGTAGGTCCAACAACGCCAGATACCACGATCCCGGTCACACCCACAATGACCGCGCTCTCGGCCATAGCCAAGTATCATCTGCGCTGGACCCCAAGACGCGGATCGCAGCTGGTCCACCGCAGCTCGCGACGCGTCGATCTGGGGCCAGTCAGGGGTTCCTTCCCGGCGGCCACTCATCCGGAAGCACAGCGAAAACGTCCACGTCCTTACGTTGTCCTCGCCAGACGCCGTGGCCGCGGAGCGTTCCCTCGTACGCAAACCCCGCACGGCGTGCGACCGCCGCCGAAGCCGTGTTCTCGGACTGGATCGTAAGGAAGACGCGTGCTGCCCCGAGCTCGAACAACCAACTCGTCATCAGCGTTACGGCGCGAGTCGCACGACCTCGTCCTCTCGCACCTGGCGCCAGCCAGTAGCCGAACTGCGCCACGTCGGTGCTCGACCAGTTGTCGACACCGCACATACCGACCGGCTCGCCCGAGGCCGCGTCAACGACCGCGAAGGCGGCCCCCGTCGGATCACCGTCGACCTCGAATGAACGCCAGCTCTGGTCAATGCGTTCGATGACGGAGATTGCGTCCGCCACCGAGTCTGCCGCCGGGCCGTTGTAGCGCTCGATCGCCGGGTCCCTCGACGCTTCAGCCATGAAGGTCGCATCGAAGGAGCTCCAAGGTCTGAGTACGACCACGCCGTCGGACAACGTGACCCGTGATCTCTCACCGCCCGGCCCTGTCACGTCGCCTGGACTTCCACGCCTGGATCTGGAGTCCCGAGCTCGCTGACCCAGCGGAGGTTACAACCTCCCGGAAGTACGACGGACCGCATGGTGCCGGTAGAAGGCACCACTGCCGCGACCGCGGAGCCATTCTGAAGCCTGATCGAGCGTACGTAATCGGCAACGTGCGGGGTGGCGCCAGGATGAGCGATCTGGCGCGACCGAACGCCGACCATCGCCGTCGATCGGTCGCGTTCGTCCGGAAGAGCACGCCGGGAGGCTGCGACCACCGGCGGGTACAGCCGGGAGCAGTGGTGTGCTCCTCGTAGCCGGCGTTTCTGACTCAGTTCGGGCATAGGGCGGCAGCCGACTCCCCAAGCCACGCTTGGGCGGAGACTCCGGGCTCTGGCCGGCGCGTCCTCATGCGTCGCTACCTCAATGCTTAACGAGCACGACTTTAACGCCGTCGACCGCTTCAAGGTCTCGGCGAAACTCAGCATCGTCCCGAACAACGCCAGCAACGTCATACACGACGAACACGATCGAGTGATACTTCTGAGAGTAGGCCTGGATCTCCGCGTTTATCTCGTCGATCATTCGACCCAAGCTGAGGGGGTGCTTGAGGAGTTTGGCCTCAATCGCCGTATCAAGCTGCGGGAGAACGAAATCACGGACCACCTCCTTCGACGACACCTACTCGCCCAACCTC
>JALZGD010000215.1:2549-4233 GCA_030861205.1 Actinomycetota bacterium | reverse complement strand
TAGAGAACCCCGATGATCAGAGCGAACACCTGCGCAGGCGTCCTGTTACTCACTCGCGTCGCCATCTCTCCCCCTTCCGTGAATCATCCCCACGCCGGTGCCGACGGCCGATCGCCGCGACCGATCACCCTCGTGCTGCCGTGGCCCCCACTGTCCCGAAGTAAAGAGCGAGGGCAGCAGTGGCTAGATGGAGGAAATTGTCCGCGTCGGCAGCCTCGACGGCAAGGATTGTTGCAAACCCAAAGAAACCGAGCGCCGCTAGGAGTCCGAAGCCGAACCCGAGGCTCACATTAGTGCGGGGGCCCAGCCCGGGCGACCGCGCGCTCCACAACCACGACGCACCGGCGAGGACATGCACCAGATTGTGAAGCGGGTTTACGCCGAACACGATCAGCTGCTCGCCGCTGACCGAAGCGAAGTGCGAAAAGCCGGTCGCTCCGAACCCGACGACGCCGATGATCAGGTAGACGCCGCCGGCCGTCGCTGCAAAACGTTGGGCAGGAGTCATCCCTGTCGACGATGAAACGTCGACTCTGTCGCTCATCACCCGGCCAATCTGCATCGCGGCGGCCTCGCTCCGGGGACCTCGGGCCGTGGGTGAAGGATCAGCTTCGGCACTGGTTTCTGATCGAAATCGAAGGCACCGAACAGGTCGTTGGCTTTCGCATCGCGATCGGTCAACGGCTGCAACCCGAACATGCGCTCCATGAAGGCTAGGAACGACGAGAACTCGTATTGCGTGTGCAGGATCGTGTGAGCCTTGACCCACGGAGAGATCACGATGAGCGGGACGCGGGGGCCGAGGCCCATGTCGTCGATCTGCGGCGGTGGCACGTGGTCGTAGAGGCCCCCGAAGTCGTCCCACGTCAGGAAGATCGCGGTCGACGACCACTGCGGGCCTTTCATCACGTCGTTGATGCGACGTACCGTCCAGTTCTCTCCAACGCAGATACCGCGCTTCTTCGACGATGGATGGTCGTTGTAATTGAGCGGCGGCAACAGATACGAGACCGTCGGCAGATGCCCCGAGCGTGCATCGCGGGTGAACTCATCCGGGTCCACGACCCGCTTCCACCGGCTAGGGACCTTCCTTACTTCGCGAACCGCTTGTTCCTCGTTGTGGAACTGCTCACGCTGGCCGTAGTACTTCCACGACAGGCCCGCACGTTCGAGCTCGGGAAAGATCGTGTGGATGTCGAGACATGCCCGGACCGAACGAAGCAAATGACGGATCTTCTCTAGGCGCACACTGCGCTCCCACCGCATCAGGTGCGCGTGATGGCGTAACCGGTTGAAGCGCTCGCGTGGATCTTCGCAATAGAGCCCTCTACCCGTTCGAGGATGAAGCTTGTTCGACACGATCCGCGACGCTGAAGCCGCCACCGTGAAGAGGTGCTCGGGAAGCGTCGGTCCGTACATCGACGAGAACATCCGGTCCGCAAGAGCGTAGTGAGCGGCGTACCGCCAGTAGTTCGGGATCTGCTTGCGGCCGTACTGCGTGTAACCGGTCAGGTCGGCGGCCCCCGAGATGATGTCGAACTGGTCCATCTTCCCGCCGTCGACTGCCGTGAGCCCCGAGAAGAAGTCGTGGCCGATGTCGTGCGGGTACGCATCGGGCGCCCGCCCAAGAGCCACCGGCCTCCCGTTAGACAGCCGGCCGTGCGTTGCACCGTCACCCTCGGGG
>JALZGD010000215.1:0-2539 GCA_030861205.1 Actinomycetota bacterium | reverse complement strand
TTGATGCGGTCTTGTGCCGTTGTGTTGGCGGCAGCTACGGGTGAGGAATGATCATCGCGGCGCGACGAGCACGCGACGAGCGTAATGAGACAAGCGGCAACCGCGACGACTCGCCTCGTCACAGGTAGCCGAGGTTGCGCAATGATTCCTCGATGAGAGCTTCGTCTTCCTTCGAGTAGGGCGATGCCTCCGCTCCCTCGCCCGCGAGAGGGAGATCCATCGCCTCGATCTGGACGGGGCGCTGAGCAAGCATCGATTCGGGAAGGAGCTCGGTAAGCGCGTGACCGTCGACCTCCGGGATCTTCAACCCGGCGAGGTAGAGCGCCGTCGGCATGACGTCATAGAGCGACGCCGTGTGGCCTGAAGATGCTGCGATGCCCGGTCCGGCGATACCGAACACGCCGTCCATGTGATGGAATCCGCGCGGCAACTTCCGGTAGTCGTCCAGCACCGCAGGTGAATAAAGACCGTCCGACAGCTCGTATGAGTACGCACGACAGACGGGGAACAGATCCGGAGCATCCACCGAGGCGTCGCCGTGCATGACGTCCTCACGCATGTAGACCTCATCGACCACCGGGCGGCCGTCATCGGGATCCGTCAGCTCGCGCAGACGGTCGGCGATCTCGGTCCGAAGCGCGTCGTATTGCGATCGATCGACGATCCCGTTGGGCTCGCGGCCCCTCACATTCAGATAGATCCCCTGCTGCGGGATCGGGGCCGAGAACGCGCGCGTCGCGCTCCAATCGATCGTCGACTGAGCCGCGCCCTTCGCCTTCTGCCAGACCGACTTCGGTAGCGCTTTCTTCACCCGCCGTGCGACTTTGCGGATGCTCGTCGAGCTGGTGACCGACCCCGCTCCTCCGATCTTCAAGAAGCCCCACTCGCGCAAAGCGAGGTTCACGTTCACGCTCTTGTCTTTGCCTTGGAACCCGTGATCGGACATCGTCACTACGAGCGCGTCCGGTCCGGCCCACTCGAGCATGTCCCCGATGAATTCGTCCATCTCGTCAAAGAACGCCCAAGCTCGCTCTCGTATCGGCTGTGCTTCGGGTCTATCGAAGTGCTCGTAACGCGGATCGATGTACTTGTAGTGGACGTGCATCAAGCGGTCGGGAGCTTCGAGGACCGAGAACAGCAACCTGAGATCTGGCTCCTTGTCGAGCAAGTAGCGCAGAGCGCGGCGCTTCAAGGCAAGGTTCCGCGACAATCGCTCGATGATGTCGGTCGACTTCCAATCCTGGTCGTAGTCGACCTCGATGTCGATCTCGTAGCTGCCGACCTCGTCGACGATCCCGCGCGCGAGATCGTCCGGATAAGTGAAGTTCTCCCGTACCTGCTCGCCACCACCTTCCGGTGTGAGCATTCCGGAGACCGCGAAGCCGTCGACCGCGGGGGCCGGATAGGTCATCGGGATGTTGAACAAGCCGATCCGCTCGCCCTGCGCGTTCGCAGCGTTCCAGATCGCCGGCACCCTGACCCGATCGAGGCTGACGAGGCCTTTCGGAGTTTGCACGTGGCCGAGCGTGAATCCGAATATCCCGTGCCGGCCTGGGTTGACGCCCGTGAAGATCGAGGTCCACCCAGGAGGCGTGTAAGGCGGGATGGTCGACGTCAGGACCCCCGACGCACTGCGATCGAGCAGCGCTTTGTAGCGCGGCATATGACCGGCATCGAAGGCCGGATCGAGGACGTTGTAGGTAATGCCGTCGAGGCCGAGCAAGAGGGTCTTGTTCATGAAAAAGAGTTCACGATCGTTGTCATCTAAAGGCGCCTGCGCACCGTCAGCAGGATAGCTGCGCTCACCATCGCGATACCGACCCATAATGAGTAGACGACGTAGCCGGCCAGTGGGCCGATGATGAACACGACGGCCTGCACGTCGGGCATCCCAGGATTGGGCAGCAACCGCCGCCGAGCCAGCGCGCTCGACCATCTGCCGCGCACACCGCCGGCAGCCTCGGTCTTCTCGGCCCCCGAGATCTCGAGAAAGTAATACGCAAGGCATATGTAGAGGACTGCCCACAGGATGTCGTGATGCGGCACGTCGTCGGCGCGCCACAGATAGAAGGCGAGGCCCACGCTCGCGCTCGCTCGTCGACCTCCGTCGGCGAGGTGATCGAGTGCTTCGCCGCGTGCGCTGGTCACTCGAAGAGCGCGCGCCAGCTTGCCATCGGTGCAATCAACGATGAAGGCCGCGTAGAACAGCAGGCCTCCGACGACGAGCGACCAGCGGGTCCCGATCGCGAACACAGGCCCCACAGCAAGACCGAGAAGCAGTGCAACGATAGTTACCTGATCGGGAGTCAGCCAACGGTGTTTCGTCAAGAAACGTACGACCGGCACGGCGAGCGGATCGGTGAAGATCACCGTCCACCAGTAGTCGCGCTTCTTCTGCCCCGCCCCGGCCCCCACTGCCGCGGGCGTTTGCGGTAAGGCCGAGCTCATGCAGCTCTCTCGGTTGCGGGGTCGACGAGTCCTCGGCCGCGGGCTTGCTCGAAGGCACCGACGATCATCCCCGTTACGCGCCCGGGGTCCC
>JALZGD010000214.1:3169-4250 GCA_030861205.1 Actinomycetota bacterium | reverse complement strand
GGAGACCGACAAGAGCAGAGTGGTGTCGAAGTCCTACGACATCACGTTGAACGGATGGGAGCTAGCGAGCGGAAGCATCAGGATCCACGACCGCGAGCTGCAAGAGCGGGTGTTCTCGGCCCTCGGCATCTCGCCCGACGAGGCCCGAGAGAAGTTCGGGTTCTTGCTCGATGCGTTCAGGTTCGGTCCACCTCCTCACGGAGGCATCGCGCCGGGGATCGACAGGATCGTTGCGCTTGCTGCCGGCGAAACGAATATCCGCGAGGTGATCGCTTTCCCGAAGACGCAATCGGCTACTGACCCGCTTACCGGGGCTCCGGCTCCGGTCGACGACGCGCAACTGAAGGCCCTGCATCTGAAAGTGGCGGCCCCGCCGAAGGGCACCGCGTCGTAGAGGACTAGCGGAAAGAAGGCCCTGCCGTCTGGATCGCGGCGGACACCATGTTCGAGTGTGACTGCATCGACTCTGTGCACCCGTCGAGGCAGCCGTCCGTGTACGAGATCACGACGTGCCCCTCGGGACTCAGTGCGATGCCGTTGAAGTCCAAGAGGTTGCCGTTGCCGCAATTGGGGCCGTGGCGGCCTACGCATCCGATCTCGATCGGATCCTTCGTCACGCGAACCGTCGACCACTGTGGTGATGGGGTGTTCGCATCGAAGGAGTACGACATGTAGAGGTACCAGCGGGCCTCCTTCGGAGCATCATCGGGGCCCTTGGGAGTATCGGGTGTCCCGATGTATGCGGTCGCCACCGCTCCCGGACGTCCGGCGACTATCTCCGGGAACGTCGTGCTGCCGACGCTTGCCGGCGACACCCGTTGCGCCTTGCTCCACGTCGCGCCGTGGTCCGTCGAGTGGGCGAGGTAATGACCCCAATCGGTTCCCGTCCACGCGTAATAGATGGTGCCGTCGGGGCCGACCGACACAGATGGGTTGTTCGCGCCGTATCCGATCGGGACCGTTCCCGACGGGGGAGCCACTGCGTGGGTTTGCCACGTGAGGCCGTCGTCCTGGCTGACCCCCACATACGGTCTTCCGCAGAACTCGCGCGGTAGGTAGATCGAGCCGTCGGGCCCCGATA
>JALZGD010000214.1:0-3159 GCA_030861205.1 Actinomycetota bacterium | reverse complement strand
GTGAGCCCCTTATCCGCGCCGGGGTCGACGCCGGCGAACACCGGCACCTGCGGCCCCCACGTCTGCCCGCCGTCGGGGCTCACGGAGCAAGCCGAATCGGCGACTTGGTTGAAGCACGAGTAAACGGCACGCGGGTAGAGGCGATTCGACGGGTCGTGCCATGGACCGCTGCCGATCTTCTGGTGGTCGACGGGCATGCACTGCGCAGCCGGTGTCCACGTCTTCCCGGAATCGTCGGAGGTTGCCAGCAGCTGACATGCACCGAACAACTGACTGGAGAACATCCTGTTCGTCACCTGATCGACGTGGATGTACGGGTCGAGCGTCTTGCCGTTCGTGGGAGGCGAGTACACGCTCTTCCACTTGTCACCCTGCGCGTCGGGCTGTAGCTCGACGACGTCGGTGAACGCTTGGATGGCGATCGTGCCGTCTTTCAGCACGCCCAATGTCGGCTCGCCGCCGTTGAACCCGGTGGCTTCGGTCTTGAAACGGATCGCGGAAGCCGAGCCGGTAGGCCCAGGCAGGATGGCGGCGGCCGTCAGGACGAACGAAACGAGGAAGATCGCCCGCGCGCGAAGTCTCATCGACGGATGGGTTCGCCGCGCGGGGCGGGGATTCCTCTTTACGTCGTCTCCGGCCGCCCGTGCGACGATTCAATGATGGACCTGTTCGATCACGCCCTCGACGAGGCGTTCGATCGATATGCGCCGCTTGCTGCGCGCATGCGTCCCCGTACCGTCGATGAGATCGTCGGACAGAGGCACTTGCTTGGGCCGGGCCGGGCGCTGCGGGCTCTGATCGAGTCCGGTCATCCGACCTCGATCGTGTTGTGGGGGCCGGCCGGGAGCGGGAAGACGACGATCGCGAACGTGATAGCAGCGTCTGCGGACGCCGAGTTCGAGCCCATGTCGGCGGTGACCGCGGGGGTCGCGGACGTGCGCAAGGCCATCCAGAAAGCCCGCGATCGCCTGGGACAACAGGGGCGAAGGACTTTGCTGTTCCTTGACGAGATCCATCGATTCAACAAGGCGCAACAGGACGCGCTCCTTCCCGCAGTCGAGAACGGCTGGGTCATCCTGGTCGGTGCAACGACTGAGAACCCGAGCTTCGAAGTGAACTCGCCGTTGATGTCGCGGAGCTCGTTGTTCCGTCTCGAGCCTCTTTCCGAAGACGATCTGATCCAGTTGCTCGAGCGGGCTCTCGACGAACCGCATCGCGGGTTGAAAGAGATGGACGTGCAGGCCGAGACAGACGCGCTGGCGGCGATAGCCAGAGGGTCCGGCGGCGACGCCCGCGCGGCGCTGAACGCTCTCGAGACCGCGGCCCTCTTGGCATCAGCAGGTGCCGGTGTCATAGACGTCGCCGCAGCCGAGGAGGGCTTGCAGCGCCGGGCCCTCCCTTACGACAAGTCGGGAGACTGGCACTACGACATCATCTCGGCATTCATAAAGTCGATGCGCGGATCGGACGCCGACGCGGCCGTCTACTGGATGGTACGCATGCTGGACGCGGGCGAAGACCCAAGGTTCATCGCGCGTCGGATGGTCATATTCGCAAGCGAGGACGTCGGCAACGCGGATCCAGTCGCGTTGCAAGTCGCAGTCGCAGCTCACCATGCGCTCGAGTTCGTCGGCTTGCCTGAGGCGAAGCTCAACCTCGCGCAGTCGGCCGTCTATCTCGCCCTCGCTCCGAAGTCGAACGCGAGTGCCCGAGCGCTGTGGTCTGCCGAAGAGGAGGTGGGAGCGACCGGCCCTCTCGAGGTACCGGCGCACATCAGGGATGCGCACGCGCAGGCGTCACGCTCGGTCGGCGCCGGGAAGGGCTATCTCTATCCCCATGAATACGGAGGATGGGTCGAGCAGAGATACCTGCCAGATCGCCTCCAAGGAGACAGGTTCTTCAAGCCGATCGCCGGCCGGGAGCGAGAGTTGGCCGACAGGCTCGATGACCTCCGCGGCAAGCGATCGACGGAGCGGCAGCAGGGGGACGGTGACAGCAAGTAGGGTCCGCAGATGCTGAAGTCACTGGTATGGATCGCGGTCGGTGCCGCCGGCGCCCTGGAGTTGGACCGATTGTTGGACCGGCAGAAAGAGCGCTGGCGCCCTCAAGCGGTCACGGGCAAGTTGCTGGACAAGGCGAACGAGCGCCTGGAAAAGGGTCGCTCGCAAGCCTGATCGCGGCCGCACCCAACTAAGGTCTAGGTATGGATTCGCGCACGATCCGCGAGCGGTTCCTCGCGTTCTTCGAAGAGCGCGACCACACGCGCGTCCCGTCTTCCTCGCTCGTCCCGAACGACCCCACTCTGTTGCTGACCAACGCGGGGATGAACCAATTCAAGCCCTATTTCCTCGGCGAGCAGACCCCGCCGTTCGCGCGAGCAACGTCGTCGCAGCGCTGCATGCGGGCGGGAGGCAAGCACAACGACATCGAAGAGGTCGGCCACACATCCCGCCACCTGACGTTCTTCGAGATGCTCGGGAACTTCTCGTTCGGCGACTACTACAAGACCGACGCGTGCCGCTGGGCGTGGGAGCTCGTGACCGAGGGCTACGGCCTGGAGGGAGAGCGGTTGTGGGCGACGGTCTTCGAGACCGACGACGAGGCATTCGAGATCTGGCGTGACGTCGTCGGTGTGCCCACGGAACGGATCGTGCGACTGGGGAAGAAGGACAACTTTTGGTCCATGGGCGTCGCGGGACCGTGTGGGCCCTGCTCGGAGCTGTGTTACGACTTGGGTGACGCATTCGGCGCCGCTCATCCCGAAGGCCCTGCGGGGGACGAAGAGCGGTACATGGAGATCTGGAACCTCGTCTTCATGCAGAACGATTGCAACGCCGCGATCGAGCCGATCGGCGAGCTACCGAAGAAGAACATCGACACCGGGGCGGGCCTCGAAAGGATCGCGCTTGTCCTACAGGGTGTTCACACTGTGTTCGAAACCGATCTCTTGGGCGCACTCGTCGAGCGCGCCTCGAAAGTAACCGGTAGGCGCTGCGGAACGGACGAGAAGACCGACGTGGGACTGCGGATCCTTGCCGACCACGCGCGGTCGGTGACGTTCATGATCGCGGACGGCGTCTTGCCCTCGAACGAAGAGCGCGGTTACGTGCTTCGACGCATCATGCGGCGCGCGATGCGTCACGCTCGATTGATCGGGCA
>JALZGD010000049.1:10167-11727 GCA_030861205.1 Actinomycetota bacterium | reverse complement strand
GGTCTCCGTGGGATCCGAGCGTGGTCGCTTCGACGGAGGTGGGGGCCACGCCGAGCTTCTCTGCGATGAAGAACCTCAGCCGGGACGAGTCCAACACGCCGGCCATCCCCATCACGCGCTGCTTCGGGAACCCGCTCACTCGAGCCGCGAGGAACGTCATCTCGTCCAGAGGGTTCGACACGACGATGATGATGGCGTCGGGTGAATGCTCCGCGATCTGGCTCGTGACCCCGCCGACGATCTCGGAGTTCGCGTCGAGAAGGTCCATCCGGCTCATACCCGGCTTGCGCGGTAGCCCTGCCGTGATCACAACGACGTCGGAATCGGCGGTGTCCGCGTAGTCGTTGGTCCCCGTCACGAGCGTTTCGAAACGCTCGACGGGCGCCGACTGATTGATGTCCAGAGCGAGGCCCTGCGGAAGACCTTCAACGATGTCGATCATGACGACCTCGTCCGCCGTGCCCTTCTCGGCGATGCGACGGGCGGTATTCGAGCCGACGTTCCCCGCCCCGACAACCGTTACCTTCGTTGACCCCTTTGTCACTGGTAACCCTCCTCAGGAAAGCTTTTCGATGATGCCGTCGGCGACCTCGGACGTGCCGACCGCCGTCGGGTCGTCCCGGTTCGGCTTCATGTCATAAGTGACGGAGTTGCCTTCGGCGATCACGTCGGCGATCGCCCTCTCCAGTCGATCCGCCGCATCGGTCTCGTCGAGGTGGCGCAGCATCAGTACCCCCGAAAGCATCATCGCCATCGGGTTTACCTTGTTCTGTCCCGAGTACTTCGGTGCCGAACCATGCGTCGGCTCGAACACGGCCGCGTCGTCGCCGATGTTTCCGCCCGGAGCGACACCCAGGCCGCCGACCAATCCTGCACCGAGGTCGGAAACGATGTCGCCGTAGAGGTTCGGGAGCACCAATACGTCGTAGAGCTCGGGCTTCTGCACGAGCTGCATGCACATGTTGTCGACGATCCGGTCCTCGAACTCAACGCCCGAGTCCGCGTATTCCTCTTCGGCGACTTGACGAGCGGTGTGCAGGAACAGCCCGTCGGAGAACTTCATGATGTTCGCCTTGTGTACGGCAGTGACCTTCTTGCGCCCGTTCTTGATCGCATAGTCGAATGCAGCGCGGACTATCCGTTTGGTCCCGTGCACCGAGATCGGCTTGATCGATATGCCCGAGTCCTCCCGGATCCTGCGGGCGCCGAGCTCGTCGATGTAATCGATCAACTTCCGAGCTTCGGGCGATCCTTGCTCGAACTCGATGCCGGCATATAGGTCCTCGTGGTTCTCACGCACCACGACGAGATCGATGTTCTCGTAGCGGGAACGCACGCCGGGATACGACTTGCACGGGCGCAGGCACATGTAGAGGTCGAGCTCCTTTCGCAGCGCGACGTTCACGCTGCGGAACCCCGTGCCTACCGGTGTGGTGATCGGGCCCTTGATCGCCACCTTGTTCTTGCGCACGGACTCGAGCACTTCATCGGGAAGCGGCGTCCCGTACTCCTCCATCACGTCGGTGCCCGCTTGCTGGACGTCCCAGTCGAACGCGACCC
>JALZGD010000049.1:5008-10090 GCA_030861205.1 Actinomycetota bacterium | reverse complement strand
GCACACGCCGGGTTGCTTCGGCAATCTCGGGGCCCGTCCCGTCGCCGGGGATGAACGTGACGCGATGAACTGTTTGTGACATCGAGCAAACCTCTCTCGCGGCGAGTCGATTACGGCTCTAAAGCGGCCTAACCTACCTGATAGCCTTTGACGAACCGCCTGGTGAGGACGCACGCGAGGCGCCGCGAACCGAAAGGTCGATGCACGAACATGTCTGGAACCGGTAAGGGATTAGAAGGCGTTGTTGCAGCCGAAACAGCCCTTTCCGACATCGATGGAAAAGAAGGCCGCCTCTCCTACGTCGGCTACGACATCCACGATCTCGCCGACCACGCAACTTTCGAAGAAGTCATCTACCTCCTCCAGAACCTCGAGCTCCCCACCGGCCAGCAACTAGACGAGCTCAAGGCTCAACTCGTCAAGGAGCGCGAGCCGAACGACTTCGTGATGAAGCTCATGCCTTATCTCGCCGAGAACTGCGCGCCGATGTCCATGCTTCGGACGGCCGTCTCGGCGTCCTCGGCGAAGGACCCCGACGGGTGGGACACGTCAGAGGAAGCGAACTATCGCAAGGCGGTCCGGCTCTGTGCGTTCTTCCCGACTCTCGTCGCCTATTACGACCGGATGCGAAACGAGCAACCGCTGATCCCCCCCGACGAGACGCTGTCCCAGGCTGCGAACTTCCTCTGGATGCTTAAGGGCGACAAAGCGGACGACGAGCAGGCTCACATCTTCGACGTGTGTCTCGTCCTGCACGCCGACCACACCATGAACGCATCGACGTTCGCCGCGCGGGTGTGCGCAGCCACTCTGTCCGACATCCATTCGGCCATAACGGCCGCAATAGCGGCCTTGAAGGGGCCTCTGCACGGCGGTGCCAACGAGCAGGTCATGCGAATGATCAAGGAGATCAAAGAGCCAGCCAAGGCACGCGACTACATCATCGAGCGGCTTCGCAACAAGCAGAAGGTCATGGGCTTCGGTCACCGTGTCTACCGGACCGAGGACCCCCGTGCGACCCACCTCCGTGAGATGGCGAAGACCCTTGCCGAGAAGACGGGCGACGGCAACAACTATGAGATCTCGCAAGAGATCGAGAAAGCCGTGATGGACGAGAAGGGCATCTATCCGAATGTCGACTTCTACGCGGCGTCCGTGTACGGCTACCTGAAGATCCCGACGGATCTCTTCACGACGGTCTTCGCCTGCAGCCGGGTCTCGGGATGGACGGCGCACGTTCGTGAGCAGTACGCGGACAACCGCCTCATCCGACCGGACCACGAATACGTGGGCCCCGACCCGCGGACCTGGACGCCGCTGGAAGACCGCGGCTAGACCACCTCAGGTCGAGCCCAGCGGAACCGCCGGCTTCAGGATGTTTCGCAAGATCCCGAGAATCCCCGTGGGGGCGAAGCCCGTAGGACGTCCATCAGGCCTTCAGCAGGCGGGCCCCCGTAACGCCTAGGCCTATTTCTCCGTTCAAGGGACAAATGTGGACAACGACGAGCTCAGGGACTGCGTGCGCAGGGCGTCCAGGGGCGACGGCCGCGCGGCGGCCCAGCTCTTCGACGAGTACCACCCTCGCATCTACCGCTACGCGCTCTCCAAGCTCAGGGCCGCTCAAGATGCCGATGACGTCGCCTCGGAGACGTTCGCCAGGGTCCTTCGGGACCTCCGACGGTTCCGTTGGCGCGCCGGAGGCTTCGAGGCGTGGATCTTTCGGATCGCCTCGAACCTCGTCGTCGACCACATCCGCCGCGCAGGGCGCGAACGTCCGGGACCGGATCCGCTGCCGGACGCTGAATCAACCGAAGGTCAGCCGGAGGAAACTGTCCTCTATGTCGAGCTTGCGTCGAGCATGAGGGGCCTCTTGGAGGGCCTCGTCCCCGACCAACGTGAAGTCCTCGTGCTTCGGTTCGCTGCGGGTCTCGACACGAACGAGACGGCCGCGGTGATGGGAAAGAAGCCGAACGCGGTGAGACAGCTGCAATTCAGGGCGCTCGAGAACCTCCGAGCGATCATGTCCGAGAAAGCCGACATCCGATGAGCCCGGCCACGAGAGACCAGATCGAGCTGTTGGACGACGCTCTGTCGGGCCTGCCGGCGGACGGCAGCGTCATCGAGCTGACCCAGCTGGCTGAAGGTTTGCGTGGGGCGCTCGAGGTATCGACGCCGCCGGCACCGGGCGCGCGTGCGCTCTTCATAGAAGGCGCCTCGGCTCTTGCCAAGAAGCGGCGCTCCCCACGGCTGCTCGTCCCGTCCATAGCGATGGGGCTGCTCATCGTCGCCATCGCAACTCTCAGCCGCACTGCTCTTCCCGGGACTCCCCTGTACCAGGTTCGCAAGGTCCTGGCGTCGGTGGATCTCGCGCCTTCGGCGCAACACGAGGTCGACGCGCGCATCGATCGGGCTCGGTTCCAGCTGTCGTTGCCGGAGTCACGACTGCCGGACAACCCAGCCGCGGCGCTGGCAGCGGCAAACGTCGCTCTCGAGCAGCTGGGGCAGGCTCGCTCGTTCCTCGGCGACATCAGCGCGGCGGAGCGCGCCAAAGACATCGAGACGATCGCAGTGCTCGAGGCCAAAGCCGATTCGGTCATCGCCGAGGCCAGCACGAAAGAGCACGGTCGCACCAACGCCTCGCCCGAGTCAGATGAGAGATCCGGCGGCGCGGGGTCAGAGCATTCCGGCAACGCCGGCCGTGGGCCGGGCTCGCCGGGCTCAGACCGCGGGAAGGGATCTCACGAGACCGGCGACTCACATCGGTCCGGCTCGTCCGATCAGCGTGGGTCTAACAGTGGGTCTGACCGAGGCTCCGCCGATCACGGCTCCGACGATGCCCACAGTGGGGATTCACAGGGTTCGGATCATGCCGTAGCCCCGAGCCCGACGGCACGGGGGGGCCACGACACCGGCACCGATCATTCCGGCAAAGACACCACGTCCGGAGACGATGGTGGGTCCCAGACGAGCGGCAACGGGTCGACGACCGACGGCCTACCGGTCGGGCTCGATGGCACGGGCAAGGGCGGCGACCACTCCAACAAACGTCCCACGGAGAACTAGAGCTCCGTTAGCGGCGGAGCCGGGATGTCTATTCCTTCGCTTGCGCCGCGCGGTTAGGCCACAGAGCGCCGAGCGAGCGCGACCGTGTTCTTTAGCAACATCGCGATCGTCATCGGGCCTACTCCTCCGGGGACCGGTGTGATCTTCCCGGCGATCTCTTTCGCCGCGTGGAAGTCGACATCGCCCGCAAGACCAGCTTCCGTTCTGTTCATTCCGACGTCGATCACGGTTGCGCCGGGGGCGATCATGGGGGCCGTGATGGCATGGGCTTGCCCCATCGCCGCGACCAACACGTCCGCTCTTCGGGTGTGACCCGCCAGGTCCCTGGTGCCGGTATGGCAGATCGTGACGGTCGCGTTGGCCGCGGGGCCCTTCTGCACGAGCAGCGCGCCGAGCGGCTTCCCCACGATGTTCGACCGCCCGACGACCACAACCTCGGCGCCGGAGATCTCGACGTCCGATCGCACCAAGAGCTCCTGGATCCCCGCCGGTGTCGCGGGAACGACGACTGCGTCCCCCATCAGCAACCGCCCGAGGTTGCACGGATGGAAACCGTCCGCATCCTTGTTCGGGTCGACCGCGTTCAGAATGCGTTCCTCGTCGATATGGGCGGGCAGCGGAAGCTGGACGAGGATCCCGTGAACGGCCTCATCTGCGTTCAGGTCTCTTAGTAGAGAGAGAAGCTCGTCCTCGGGTGTGCTCGCTTCGAGGTCGTGGTCCCACGCCTTGATCCCCACCTCCGCGCACATCTTCCGCTTCGAGTTCACGTAGATGCGCGACGCGGGATCGTCGCCGACGAGCACCGTCGCCAAGCCGGGGATGACTCCCTTGTCGGAAAGCTCGGTAATCTCGTCCGCGACCTCGCGACGAACGTCTTGCGCGATCGCTTTGCCGTCGATGATCTCAGCCGTCACGTCGCACTCCTTGAGAGATGCCTCTCGTCAATGGCGGAAATGCCTCCGCCCCGTGAACACCATCGGGATCTTGTGCTCGTCGGCTGCTGCGATGACTTCCTCGTCCCGGACCGACCCGCCGGGTTGGATAACCGCCGCGGCTCCTGCCTCGACCGCTGCATCGAGTCCGTCTCTGAACGGGAAGTACGCGTCGGACGCGCACACCGAGCCCTTCGCGCGCAGCCTCGCCCTGCGGGCGGCAAGTTCCGTCGATTCGACACGGCTCATCTGTCCGGCCCCGACGCCGACGGCCATGCGATCTTTCGCCAGCACGACGGCATTGGATTTGACGTGCTTGGCCACAACCCACGCGAAGCGCAGATCCCGCCATTGCTCTTCGGTGGGCTGCGCTTGCGTCACTACCTTGGCTGCCTCCAGCTCGTCCGCCGGGTCGGGCCACTGCACCAGCAAACCACCAGACACACGGCGAAGGTCGAATTCGGGAAGTGGGTACTCCGGCATCCTCAGCACACGCACGTTCTTCTTGAGCCTCAAGTGCTCGAGCGCATCCTCGTCGTACGCGGGGGCCAAGACGACTTCGGTGAAGATCTGACCGATCGCTTCCGCCGTCGCGAGGTCGCACCGCTCGTTCAGTGCAACGATGCCGCCGAAGGCCGACGTGGGGTCGCACTCGAGTGCCTTTGCATACGCCTCTGCGATCGTTTCTCTGATCGCCGCCCCGCACGGATTCGAGTGCTTCACGATCGCGGCCCCCGGATGGTCGAGCTCGCGCACCAATTTCCACGCGGCATCCGAATCGAGCAGGTTGTTGTAGGACAACTCTTTTCCGTGCAGCTGCTCGGCATCGGCGAGACCCGTGGTCGGGCCGGCGTTGCGATAGAAGGCCGCGCGCTGGTGTGGGTTCTCGCCATAGCGCAGGTCGAGGACTTTCACGCCGCCGAGCACGAAGCGGTCGGGCAGGGCATTGTCTCTTGTGAAGAACCCCGCGATCGCCGCGTCATAAGCCGCGGTGTGCTCGAACGCCAGGACCGCAAGACGCCGCCGCGTCGCTTCGGAGACTTCGCCGCCGGCGCGGATCTCGTCCAGCACCTCGTCATAACGGGCC
>JALZGD010000049.1:0-4922 GCA_030861205.1 Actinomycetota bacterium | reverse complement strand
GAAGTTCTTCGCGGCTGCGCGCACCATGGCGGGGCCGCCGATATCGATCTGCTCGACGGCATCGGCTTCCTTCACGCTCGGGTGCGCGACCGCGTGCTCGAACGGATAGAGGTTGCAGACGACCAGGTCGATCGGCTCGATCCCCTGCGCCTCGAGCTCGGCCATGTGGTCGGGATTGCCGCGGTCGGCCAGGATCCCGCCGTGGATCTTGGGGTGGAGAGTCTTGACCCGACCGCCGAGGATCTCGCGCGCGCCGGTGACATCGGCAACTTTCGTCGCGGCGATCCCGGCGTCTGCGAGTGTCGACGCGGTGCCACCCGACGACACGATCGTGATACCGAGGTCGGTCAGACCGCGTGCCAGTTGGACGACCCCGGTTTTGTCCGAAACGCTGATGAGCGCCCGAGCCACCTTCACGGCCGGCACACTACTGCGAGGCCTCGAACACGACCCGGCCGCCCTCTAGGCGAACGCGCTTCTCGAGAACGAGCGCGCAAGCCGAGGGCAACAACCGGTGCTCGACCGCCTTGATGCGCTCGTGGAGCACATCCTCGGTATCGCCGGGCTCGATCGAAACACAAGCTTGCGCAACGATCGGACCGTGGTCGACCTCGTTGTCGATGAAGTGCACGGTCGTCCCCGTGACGCGGGCACCGAACTCGAGCGCGTCTCTTACGGCATGGGCCCCTGGGAACGATGGCAGCAGCGATGGATGGAGGTTGATCAACTTTTTCGCGAACGCGTCGACGAACGCCGGCGCAAGGATCCGCATGAAGCCGGCCGATACGACTAGGTCCGGATCGAACGCCGCGACCTTGTCGCGCAGCGCGGCGCTCCATTCGTCTCTCGATCCAAATCCGCTCGGCTCTAGCACGAGCGTTTCGATGCCGCGGTTGCGAGCCACCTCGATACCCCCACACGCACGGTCGGCGATCACGCACGCGACCGACGCCTGCACCTCGCCCGATTCACACGCATCCACCAGAGCCGCCATATTCGACCCGGCCCCCGAGATCAGGACGACGATACGGGCCGTCACGGACGGGAGCTGCGAGGCGTAGAGGCGTCTTCGTTCATCTCGCGGAGGAGGGTACCGTTGCTCGCCGTGAGGCACCCCGCACGACAACGCGCGATGTTCCGGCGCCGACGTCGCCGGTTACTCCCGCTGTTGATCGTCATTGCGATCGTTGCCGGCACCGCCGGCGGCTACGCGCTTTTCTCTCACTTCACATCTGGGGGAAGCTCGGCACTGGAGAAGCCCGTCGATTCATGCGACGTGCCTCTCCCGCTTCTGGAACGCGTGTGGCGCGGCTACGTGCGTGGTCGTTCCGGCGACGTGCTAGCGATCGAGCAGCTTCCGAACCAGTGGGGCTCGCGCCACTCGACTCCATACGCCTACACGCAAGACGTGCCGTTGGTGCTCTACGGTCCGGGGTTCGTAAAGCACGGGTTCCGCTCTGTGAAAGACGTCACCCTGGCCGACGTCGCTCCGACTCAGGCCGAGCTACTCGACTTCACGGCGTTCCCTGAACGCGACGGGTCGCCTCTGAAGAGCGCGTTGTTGCCCGACCCGAAGCGCAACGGCGTACCGCGACTCATCTACACGCTCGTGTGGGACGGCGTTGGGATGAACGCCCTGGATCGCTGGCCGGACTCATGGCCGAACCTGAAGCGCTTGATGGCTTCCGGAGCGAACTTCACCAACGCCACCGCCGGCTCATCGCCGTCCATCACGCCGGCAACGCACGCAACGATCGGGACCGGCGACTTTCCGATCCACCATGGGATCTCGGACGTTCGTATGCGCGTCAACGACGAGATGGTGGATGCAGAGCCAAATGACTCCCCGCGATTCTTGCGCATCCCGACACTCGCGGATCTTTGGGATCAGGCAAATGGGAACCAGCCCATCGTCGGATTAATGGCGCGCGACGGGTGGCATCTCGGGATGATGGGTCATGGAGCGCAGATGCCGGGGGGGGACAAGGACATCGCCGTCCTAGACGACCTCGGCAGCGTGAGCTATCACACCAACGCGGACTTCTACACGCTCCCTTCTTATCTGGTCAACGGGAATGTCGGCTTGCAAGAAGACATCACCAAGGTCGATCAGCGCGACGGTCGCGCCGACGGCGAATGGCTCGGAACCCCGATGCTTCCGACCGACGGTCGCGTCCGGTACACGCCCGCGTGGGACATCTTCGAGACACAACAGGTCGAGCAGCTGCTTTCTAACGAGAGGTTCGGCCAAGACACGATCCCCGACCTTTTCTTCAACAATTACAAGTCTGGCGATCTAGCGGGCCACGAGTGGGGAATGACGACTCCACAGGTACGAGACGACATCGCAGAGCAGGATGCCCAGCTCCCGCTCATCGTCAACTACTTGAACGATCACGTCGGGAAGGACAACTACGTGCTGATCATCACCGCGGACCACGGTATGCAGCCTTATTCGACCGTTACGGGAGGGTGGCCGATCGACAGTCAGGAGATGACCGACGACATCGAGCGGCGCTTTGACCACACAACGCCCGGGACGCCTCTCGTCATGTCGAACCGTGGCTACCAATACATGCTCGACCACAAGGAGATGCGGAGGAACCACGTGACCGCGGATCAGGTTGCGGCGTACATCCGCTCTTACAGGATCTCCGACAACGTGAAGAAAGGTGCAACGGTCCCGCGAGCGTTCCAGGACAAGCTCAACCAGCGCCTCTTCCTGACGGCGCTGACGCCGCCACAGCTGAAGCGCGCGATGCAGTGCGCGAAGGAACGCGTTTAGCTAGGCGTTAACTGAGTGCCGCAACGAGCTCGGCAACTTCCGTAGGGTTGCGACCGACCGAGATCCCGGCAGCTTCCAACGCTTCGGCCTTCGCCTGCGCCGTCCCTTTCGAGCCCGAGATGATCGCTCCGGCGTGACCCATCCTCTTGCCGGGGGGCGCCGTGAACCCCGCGATGTACGCGACCACCGGTTTCGACATGTTCTCTTTCACCCACGCCGCCGCGCGCTCCTCCGCATCGCCGCCGATCTCACCGACGAGCACGACGATCTCCGTCGATGGGTCTCGTTCGAAAAGCGTGAGGATGTCGATGAAGTCGGATCCCGGGATCGGGTCGCCGCCGATGCCCACACAAGTCGATTGCCCGATCCCGCGCTGCGTCAGCTCGTGAACGATCTGATACGTGAGCGTGCCCGAGCGCGATACGAGCCCAACGGGACCGGGAAGGCAGATCTCACCGGGGATGATCCCGACGTTGGCCTTGCCGGGCGAGATGAGACCAGGGCAGTTCGGGCCGATGAGAGCGGTGCCCGGCCGCCCCTTGCGCAGGTACGGAACGACGCGCGCCATGTCCATGGCCGGGATGTTCTCGGTGATCGCGACGATCACGTCAATCCCGCCATCGTAGGACTCGAGGATCGCGTCGGCTGCGAAGCGCGGCGGGACAAAGACCATCGCGGTATTCGCGCCCGTTGCACCGACGGCATCCTGCACGGTGTCGAAGACGGGTACGCCATCGACGTCGGCGCCACCCTTGCCGGGCGTCACTCCTGCGACGACGTTCGTGCCGTACGCGCGATTGCGTCCCGCATGGAAGGAGCCCTCGCGCCCCGTCAGACCTTGGACGACTAAGCGTGTGTCGTCGTCGATCAGGATCGCCATCGTTACAGCCCCTCTTTCGCTAGCTTCACCGCACGCTCCGCCGCGCCGAGCATCGTCTCTTCGCTGACCAACATCGGATGCGGCGCATCGGCCAACATCTTGCGACCCTGCTCGGCGTTAGTGCCGTCGAGTCGCACGACGATCGGAACTTTCACGTCGAGCCGGCCGAGAGCGTCGATGATCCCTTCCGCGACGAGATCACCGCGTGTGATCCCGCCGAAGATATTGATGAGCACACTCTTTACCTCGGGGTTCGATGTGATCACTTCCAGCGCGGTCGAAAGCACGTCGGCGCCGGCCCCTCCCCCGACGTCGAGGAAGTTCGCAGGATCTCCTCCTGCCGCCTTCACGACGTCGAGCGTCGCCATCACCAAGCCCGCACCGTTTCCGATGATCCCTACGTCACCCTCGAGCTTGATGAAGTTCAGACCCTTCTCCTTGGCGATCCGCTCCTGCTCGGGGACCTCGTGCGCGGCTTTCAACTCATCGAAATTCGGATGGCGGTAGGTCGCGGAGTCGTCGACGGACACCTTCGCGTCCAGCGCAACGACGCGCCCATCCCCCGTCAGGACCAACGGGTTGACCTCTACGAGCGACGCGTCGAGCTCGACGAACGCTCGATATAGCTTGGGCAACAGAGCGATCGCTTCCTTGCGCGCATCGGGATCGAGCTGTGCGCCGAAGACGAGGTCGCGTGCGTGGAAATCTGAGATCCCGAGCAGGGGATCGATGTGTACCTGCGCGATCGCATCAGGATCGGTTGCTGCAACCTCCTCGATCTCGACGCCGCCTTGCGCGCTCATCATGCCGAGGAAGTCACGCCGCGAACGATCGAGCAGGAAAGAGCAGTAGTACTCCGCTTTGATGTCGCCCGCCCTCTCGACGAGCACGCGCTTGACGGTGTGGCCCTTGATGTCCATGCCTAGGATCTGCCCGGCTACTTCTTTTGCCTCTTCGGGGCTTTCGGCAAGCTTGATGCCGCCGGCCTTGCCCCGGCCGCCCACCTGCACCTGCGCCTTGACCACGACGCGGCCACCCAGCCCACGAGCAGCTTCGGACGCCTCTTCGGGTGTTGCAGCGACACGACCTTCGGGCACCGGCACACCGAATTTGCGGAGGAGCTCCTTGCCCTGATACTCGAAGAGATCCACAGAAACCTTCCCTCTTCCTCTCTAAGCGTTCTGTTGCGTCTTCGGCGCGATGTTCGCGTTGACCCACTCGACGATCGTTTTGGTCGTCGTTCCGGGAGTAAAGATC
>JALZGD010000048.1:9626-11747 GCA_030861205.1 Actinomycetota bacterium | reverse complement strand
CGTCAGAGGCGACGGCTCGGTGAATCCGAGCTTCCGGTAGAGGCCATGCGCGTCCTTGGTATGTAGAAGCCACCTCCGGCCCTCGAAGCGGGGATCGTCTACGACGAAACGAACCAACTGGAGACCGAGTCCCTGCCCCCGGAACCCGTCCAGTACGTAGACGTCGGCGAGGTAGGCAAACGCCGTGCCGTCGCTTACTGCACGTGCGAACCCGACCATCTGTCCCCGCGCGTACAAGCCGACCACCATCGTCGCCGTTCGCACCAGTCGCTCGACCTCGGTACGTGCTCGGCCCTTCGCCCAGTACGACTCCTCCGAGAGGAAGCTGTGCAACTCGTCTATCTGGATGCGATCGGGATCGGGGTCGAGCTCGAAGCCGGCCGGCAGTTCGAAGGCCGCGTTGTCTACTGCGTTTGTCATGACGCTCGACGCTAACAACCCGCCGTCCGTCACGCGAGGATGAGATCGTGAGCCCTCCGAACACGTACTACCGGCGGGATCTCGCCCTCGTCCACCACCGCGGGTTCGGCTTCCATGCGGACTCGTGCGCTCCCGGCATCCTGCGACTTCTCGAGCCTGTGCGCGAGCGCAAAGGTCTCGTTCTGGAGGTCGGGTGTGGAACGGGTCTACTGACCAAGCACCTGGTCGACGCGGGGCACCGCGTTGTGGCCACCGATGCCTCGCCGGCGATGCTCGAGATCGCATCTCGCTATGTGACGGGCGCGCAGGAAGTGCGCCGCCTGACGCTTCCCGATGACGAGGTTCCTGCGGCCGATGCGGTCGTCTCGGTGGGGCACGTTCTCAGCTACCTCGATACCGAGGCGGACATCGAAAGAGCGCTGATCGCACTTCCACGCGCGCTTAGGCGGCCGGAAGGCGTGCTCGCGTTGGACATCTGTGATCTCGAGTGGGGAAGCGCGCGGGTCGATGCCCCGAACTTCGGCGCGGTCGAGGAGGATTGGGCGATCGTGACGAAGTTCTCGATGCCGTCGCCCCGGCAGTTCGTTCGAGACATAACCGCGTTTGTGCGCAACGAGGATGGCACCTGGGATCGCGACGACGAACATCACGAGAACGTCCTGATCGACGTGTCCAAGGTGCCTCAGCTACTCGACTCCTGTGGCGTCCAAGCACAAGTCCGGTCGTCATTCGGTGACGAGCGATTGCCCATAGGGTTGAAAGCGATCGTCGGAACCCGCAAGGCTTGAAGGAAAAAGCACTCCGCGACCGAACCACGAAAGGACGACTTTGCCGCCGACCGTCGTGCGTATAGCTCGTGACACCGAGACGGAGCGAGTTCGCGAGCTTCTTGCGGCTGCCTACGGGCAGTATGAAACTGCCTTCCCGCGCGAGAACTGGCTGCGCTACTTAGACGACATCCTGGACGTGGATTCGCGGCGCGACGTCTCGACGACGCTAGTGGCGGAGATCGATGACCTCGTGGTCGGTTGCGTCAGCTATTACCCACCCGGCGCGCAGACCTCCTATCCATCCGAGAGTTATTCCGAGCACTGGCCGACGGAGTGGTCTGCTATCCGTCTTCTTGCAGTCGGTCCCTCGGCGCGCGGCAAGGGCGTCGGGAGGACCTTGACCGAAGCGTGCATCGACCGCTCGCGATCCGATGGCGCGGTGGCGATAGGACTTCACACGACACAGGAGATGGCCGTGGCGCGCGCCATGTACGAGCGCATGGGGTTCGTCAGAGCCCCCGCATACGACTTCCAACCGGGGCCACAGATCTGCGTGGAGGCCTACCAGCTGCCGTTGTGACGTTTTACAACGCGGTTGTCGCTGCCTTTCGGCGGAACTCCTCGAGACCGCGCCTCTGGGTCTCGGCTCGCTCGATCAACGTCTCTAGCTCGAGCACTGCGATCGGCGAGTACTTCTCTTTGACGAGGCTGAGGCTGCGCCACATCGAGAGCTTGCCCTCGACCCCCAAGCTCAGGCCCTCCAGCTCGACAAGGCGACTGAGATCTGAGTAACCGGTCAGTTGCCCGTTCAGCTTCAAACGGCCGAGCTTTTCGAGCACCCACGCCCCGGCATCCTTCGCTCGGTTCTTCGCGATGCCGAGCGCGCTCATCAGTTCCTCGAGTTTTGCTCGATCCTCTTTGACCTCCTCGA
>JALZGD010000048.1:0-9616 GCA_030861205.1 Actinomycetota bacterium | reverse complement strand
GCTCGAGGGACGTGCGGTCCTCGGCGATCTCGCGCTCGAGCTCCGCGAAGAAGTCGCCGAACGTATTGCCCTCGTTCTCGCGCCGGGCTCGCCGCACGAGCTCGAGCCCGATCGTCGCGCCGGCGAGATGGTCGTTCAGGTAGATGGCGAGATGCTTGTCGGCCGTCACCTCAATACCTCCCTTGCCGTCCGCGAGCCGACAGCGCTTCGACGATGCCGACCAGGATCATCGCCGACACGACTGCGAAGACGAAACCGACGGTGTTCAATTCGAAGATGTCACCCTTGCCCAGGGCATTCGCTGCCGTGCCGCCCACGATCGAGCCCGCCAGGCCCAAGAAAAGTGTTGCCAGGATCCCGAGATGGTGATGGCCCGGCATCAGTAGACGCGCGAGCGCGCCGATGATCAAACCTGCGACTATGAACCCGATCATGACGCCTCCCACGCTAGACGAAGCACAATTATGGAGTAACCGTTGGACGCGAGTAAGCGCTCGTTCGTCTGTACGGTTAAGTGATGGATAAAGCAAGGCAATCTCGAAGCTCGCCGCGAGCGTTGATCGCGCTCGCTATCGCGGCGTGCAGTTTCGCCGCCGCGATCTCGATGGGCCTGCCGTCTATCGCGGGGACGTCGACGTACACGGCCGGTATCGACGTCTCGCACTATCAGGGCACGAACATCCGATGGGGGAAGGTCGCGCGTAGCAAGCATGTCTTCGCTTATCAGAAGGCTACGGAAGGAACGTCTTTCACGGACCCGACCTATGCATCGAACCGCGAGAGGGCCGGTGCCCGCGGCGTGACGTTCGGCGCGTACCATTTCTCGAACCCGCGAGGATCCACGAGAGCCGCCGCGCTCGCCGAGGCGAGACGCGAGGCGGATCACTTCATCGATACTGCCCAGCCGGCGCCAGGCGATCTCGTGCCGGCATTGGACATCGAGTATTCGAGCTACACACAAACGATGGGGACGCCACGCTTGATCAAGTGGATAGATGCGTGGCTTCGCGAGGTCGAGGCGCGCGTCGGCGTGAAGCCTGTGATCTACACGTCGCCATACTTCTGGAAAGTCAAATTCACCGACACGACGCGCTTCGCCCGCGAGGGCTACGGGTTGTGGATCGCGCACTGGACGACGAGGAAGTCGGGTCCTACGGTGCCGGCCGACAACTGGGGTGGGCGCGGGTGGACTTTCTGGCAGTGGACCAATTGCGGGAGCGTCCCCGGCATCCAAGGCTGCGTGGACGAGGACCGCTACAACGGATCAGACCTCAGTCTCGTGACGATCCCCGGCTCTGTTCCGTCCCCGACGCCGACTCCGACCACCTCCGTTTCCATCGCGCCGTCTTCATCGACGTCGCCGATCCCGGTGCCGCCGTCGCTACGGCCTAGTGCCGATAGCGCGATGGCGTCATCCGACGACCATTAAGGGGCGGCGGGCCGCGGTCGCGACGTTCGCTGCCGCTCTGCTCGCAGCGTCCTGCTCGCCGGGCGACAAAGCTGCACCTGTCGCAGCGCCTTCCCAAACACCGGCTTCGGCCGCGCCGACGCATGCGAGAGCGACGTACGCATCCGCGCGCCCATCTTCGATCCCGGGCCGCGAGAGATCCGGCATACCGGATCCGTTCGTGCCCGTAGCCGTCACGGCGACGAGCGACGACACGTTCTGGGTGTTGGGGACGTCGTTGTGCCCGACGATCTCGTGTCTGCGGGTGCTTCGCACCGTCGACGGCGGGAAGAATTGGACGGTGGTCGGTCGGCCCGGTGCCGCCCTGAGCCTCACGCGTAGGGGTAGCGGGATCTCTTCGATCCGGTTTGCGGACGCCGATGACGGCTTTGCATTCGCGCCCGATCTGTGGGCGACGCACGACCGGGGCCGTAGCTGGGTCGCCGATGCGATCCCGGGAGCGGTTCGCACCCTCGAGGCCGCAGCGGGGAGCGTTTTCGCCGTTGTCTCGACAGGTGGCAGTGACCAATTGTTTCGCGCGCACGTGTCGGATGGTTCGTGGGCGCGCGTTGCTCTTCCACACAGTGCGGCCCCCGCTTACACGTCCCTTGCGCTACATGGTTCCGACGTCTGGATCGTGGGTGGGGGCCGGTCGTCGCAGCGCTGGCTGTTCGTCTCGCACGACAGCGGCGGGACGTTCCAAACGCTTCACGCTCCGTGCGTCGCCCACCTCGGCACCGCGCTCGCGCCGGTCGACTCACAGGTGGTGTGGGCTCTCTGCGTCGGTGGCATGCAGTCCTATCTCGAACGTTCGACGGACGGTGGCCGTGATTTCGATCAGCTGCCGCCGACACCGGCGATCCCGAACTCGTCGGTGTTCGGCGCTATCGGTTCGGACACGGTAGCCGTCGGGCCGGGTTGCGAGGATCTCTTGATGATCGACGCGCACGGACGCGCAAAGAAGGCGATACGCGGCAAATGCAACGGAGCGGCGATGCAATGGGCATTCGTCGGATTCACCGACGAATCGCACGCGTTCGCGTTGCGCTATGAGTTCGAGAGCGACCCGCCGCGCGGCGAGCTGTGGCGCACCGCCGACGGTGGTGCGACTTGGTCGCGACTCGAGTTCTAGTCGAACAGCTTCCTAGATGCATTGCGCTATTTGCCGCGCCGGTGCCGCGAACGACGCGGTCGCGGCAGAAAACGTCGCCTCACTCTCGCGCTGTCGAGTACGCGGGATGCCGCGGTTACTCCGTTGCCGGCGTGTCGACTTGCTCCATTGACGAGAGCGTTTCCGGTGGCCGGAGATCGTCGGCGTCGCCGGTGATGACGATGCGGCCGCTCGTAACGGCGACGACGCGGTCCCAAGGCACGTAGCGTTTGTCGCCCGCGATGCGCGTGAAGATCCATCTCAGGGCTGCCGGGCGTCCGGTGTCGCTTCGGTCGAGGCCAAGTCGCGTCCCCACGCTCGTGCGCCCAACGACCAAGCCGTCAAGGCGAAGTCCCGCGCCGAACGCCCCTTGGATCGGCCCATCCTTGACGGCCCTGACCTCATGGACTTTGCCGATCGGTTGCAGGTTGAGATCAACGACTTCGGCGTCGAGCAGATCACTCAGGCGCATGTCCGGCCCCCGGGATCTTTCCGATGATCGTGCGCAACGCCCATTTCTGGAAGTCGGACGTCTCGACATCGCTCGCGTCGACCGTTAGCTCGACTTGATGCGTGATCCTTTTGACGACGCCCATGGAGATGCGGGCAGGTTCGGGATTCCCGTGGCTGAGCCGGGCGTGGAGGGCGGCGATCGATCTGCCAAGCCGACCACCGAGGCGGCTCGACAGTGCCCCCGGCCCTGCAAGCAACGCAACGACGATCGGTGGCCCACCATCGACCGGCCACTCGAGCTCGAGGTCGTCGACGTTGCCGGAAGGCTCACCCTGGGGATCGATGATCTGGCAGTCGAGCAGGTTCAGCGCGAGGTCGACTTTCCTACCGGCCATCAGCTTCCTGCTTTCGTAGCGATCATCAACGGGATCGTGGCAACCGAGACGACGACCAGAAGGAAGAAATACGCAGTCGCGACGAAGTTCAAAACTCGGCCGTTCACCTTGTCGCCGACGTACGTCGGGTCATTCGCGATCACGAGGATCGGGAAATAGGTCAATGGAAGCGCGGCCGCCGACAGCACGATGGAGTACTCGGTCACCTTGATTGGGTCGATCTTCGTCAACACGAGCATCGATCCAAGAATGATCGAGACCAGGATGACTAGGTGAAAGGCGGGGGCGTCCTTCGGTTTCTCGAACTTGCCCCACGGCCATCCGAAGAATTGCGCGACCGTATAGCCGGCCGACAGGCCGGTCTCGAGCGCTGCTCCGAATGTCGCGGCGAAGATGCCGACGAGAAGGGTCGCCAGCCCCAGCTTGCCGAGAACGAATGCAACTGGGAGGGCTACCTGGCTGAGGGTGTCTACCTCGATCCCCCGTGGATAGAGGATGACGGTGGCGAGCATCATGATCGCCAGCGAGAAGATCCCTCCGAGCGGGAACCCGATCAGGGTATTTGCTCGTTCTACCATCAGGTCGCTTCTGCCCCAATGCTCCTCGATCGCTCCGGACGAGAAGAAGAAGACCTCGTACGGGGTCATCGCCGCGCCGAAGAGAGCGATCGCGAAATAGAAGTAGGTGGGTCGGCCCTCACCGTACGGAACCGAAGGGTGAGTCGCGTTGTGCAGCAACATCCCCCAGTCGGGGCCAAAGCGCCACAGCGCGACGGCGAAAGCAACGAGCAGGAGACCGAGCAGACCGAACGCGTTCTCCATGATCTCGTACTTCACTCTCCAGATCACGAACCAGACGAGGAACGCGACGATCGGGATCCACAGCAGGTAGTTGACGCTCGTCGCGAGCTCTAGCGCCAGCGCCACGCCAGCCAGCTCCGCTGCGAGCGTCAGGAAGTTGATGAAGAACGAGGCGCCGAGGTTCGCGAAGGCGAACCGTGCTCCGAGCCGTTCGCGCACCAGGTCGAAGACCGGTCGCTTAGACAGTGCTGCAACGCGGCCCGCCATCTCGGCGTAGAGAAGGATCCCAAGCACGCCGATCGGGACCACCCATGCCAACGACATCCGAAAACGGGACCCGGTCTCGGCATTCGCGACCAGGTCCCCGATGTCTACGAAACCACCGATCGCGGTCAGGATGCCGAGTGCGATCTGAAAGATCTTCTTCATCTACTGATGCGCCTTGATGAAGTCGTCGAGGTCCGACGAGATGTTCACTAGAGGCTGAGCGACGTTGGCGAGACGGTCGAGCTGCCCTCTGCGAGCGTGGATCCGCACGTCCATGATCACCGAGCTCGCTTGCGACAGAAGCTTGTCGAGCGCCTCGCGTAGCTGATCAGCGGCGCGGTTCGGGGGTTGCTCGAGGTCGAAGCTGCCTTGGACGGCAGTTGCGGTGTCTTCGGCGTCGCGAAAGGTGGGCGAGAGGTAATTGCCGAACGCGTTGCCTTTGGCTGCTGTCTGTGCGGCGAGCAGCGTTGTCTCTACTGCGGACTGCGCCTGCTCTGCCGTCGCGACTGCGTCCGCCTCGAAGGGCGGGTAGGTCCGCGCGGGGGCCTGGCACGCCTGGAGAGCTGTGGCAGCACCGACTAAGAGCGCGAGCCCCGTCAGCCTGTGCCGGAAAGTGAGCATGCCGGAGCAACCGTACCCACTGCTAAACCGCCGTATACGGAGGCATCTGGCTCAGCTCCGATCCGTCGGCAGGCGTCCCGGAAGTCCGGCATAACTAACGAACCGGCCCCGGGGCTAGCATGACGACGATGAACTTGGAAGGCATCCACCACGTCACCGCGATCACCGCGGACGCTCCTGCCAACGTCGAGTTCTACGTCAGTGTCATGGGTCTCCGACTCGTGAAGAAGACCGTGAACCAAGACGATCCAACCGTGTATCACCTCTTCTACGCGGACGAGCAGGGTGACGCGGGCTCGGATATCACTTTCTTCGAGTACCCGGGCGTGCCGCGGGGACGCGCTGGCGATGGGATGGTGCATCGCGTCGCTTTCCGCGTCGGTAGCGAGAGCGCGCTCGATTTCTGGACCGAGCGACTAGATGCAAGGGCGATCGTCGTCGAACGCACGGAAGAGTCGCTCGTCTTCGCCGACCCCGAAGGACTCGGCCTCGAGCTCACGGTCGACAGCACACAAGACGAGCCGTTGGTCGCCGATTCTCCGGATATCCCACGTGAGTTCGCGATCCGAGGGTTCGATGGCGTTCGTGCCTATTCGAGCGATCCCGAGGCAAGCCGGTCGTTCTTCGAATCGACCCTCGCCTTCGAGAGGAGCGGAGAGACGTCCTGGCTGGCTCGCGGCCACAGTCGCGGCGGCTGTTACGTTTTCGACGAGCCACCTTCAGAGCGTCCGCTGCAAGGGGCAGGGACCGTGCATCACGTCGCGTGGGCCTCGCCGATGGCTGAGCACGAGGCGTGGCGCGAGCGGATTGTTGCTGCAGGAGCGCGACCTACCCCGGTGATCGACCGCTTCTATTTCCGATCGATCTACTTCAGGGAACCATCCGGCGTGCTGTTCGAGATAGCGACACTCGGTCCGGGTTTCACGGCCGACGAGGACCTTGCAACGCTGGGGCAGGCGTTGTCGCTGCCACCCAACTACGAGCACCTGCGGGACAAGCTGAAGGAGGTCCTTACTCCACTGCCGGACCCACGGCGCGGCCCCGGGTAGACGTTCGGCTACCAGGCCGGCGGATCACTGGCCGGGAACGATCCCTCCGAAGCTTCTTCGACGGCTTCGTCTTTAGAGCTCGCGTCACCTTCGTCTGCGCCGTCCGTTGGATGCCGTGCCGGTACCTCGCGATCCTTGACGTCGGTGTCTTCCGTTGCTTGCTCTTTGTCGTGATCCGTCATCGTCACCCCTCCACTGCGTCGGCTGCACCTGCATAAGCGATGTGAAGAAAATCAGCAACGCTGAGCGCGGTGAACATCCCCGTGACGGCGCGCGTGATGCGGGGCGCATACACGGTCCCGACGACCAGCAACCCCGCGAGCCATGCCCCGGTGCAGAACGGGCACGACAGCATCTCACCCATCGCGTGCTGCAAGCCTTCGCCGCGCGCCTTCACGTTGACCTCGTTGAGATGCGCATGGCCCTCGTGCTCCGTGAACGGAGCGCGCAGGAAATCAGTGATCTTGTCCTTGGTGATCAGGCGCGACATCTTGTGTGTCGCGACGCCTATCAGGGCCAGGTCTCGCGCCGGGATCGTGGCCGGCAACCTTCCTTTCCGCGCGGCCGCGAGCAGCGGTATGCCGACGATCGCCGAGAACGCCGCCGCCTGAAGCGCGTGAGGA
This sequence comes from Actinomycetota bacterium, assembly GCA_030861205.1. GTDB lineage: Bacteria > Actinomycetota > CADDZG01 > CADDZG01 > WHSQ01 > JALZGD01. The sequence goes on along the minus strand of JALZGD010000048.1, from coordinate 2,811 downwards.
CGGGTCGGGTCGCCGTCTCCATCGTCGTTCTCGGGTTCGTTGTGGATCGCCGCACTGTCCATGAGTGAAGGTGAGCTACCCATGGGCGGCAGGTCGGAAACGGCCTGGTCGCACGCTTCCTAACTGGGCAACCGGGTAAGAGGAAGGAAACCTGGCCATCGATGGAGGTGTCATGGATTCGGTCGCCCGTCAGCATCTGATCACCAGGTCGAAGCTCGACGACCTACTTCGAAAGCAAGGCCGCGTGCTGTCGATCTATCACCCCACGGAGAAGGTCGCAGTCGAGCCGGAAGAGAACTCGCTCCATCTGAAGAACCTCGTCGCCGAGGCCGCGTCGGCGCTCGAGTCGGAAGGTCTCAGACGTCCGGAGATCGATTCGTTCCTTGCACCGATCGAGCAGCTTCTCGAGGATCGGGATTTCTGGTTGCATCAATGGTCTGGCTTGGCACTGTTCCGGACGGCCGACGACTTCAGCTTCTTCAGAACGCCCTACAACGTGCCGGAGACGATCTCCGTCGGAGATAGCCCGCTGCTCAAGCCTTTGCTCCCGTCGTTGTGGCCGCCGGCCAGGTTCTACGTGCTGGCGCTGAGCCAAGCGCAGGTCCGGCTGCTGCACTGCACGAGGTTCCGCTTCCGCGAGGTCGACCTGTCGACGCTCGACGTCCCGCTGTCGCTCGAAGAGGCGCTGCGATACGACGATCTCGACAAGCCGGCGTCGCAACACCATCCCGTCACCGGACAAGGCCGCGGCCAGGCCGGTCTCGCTGCCGCCGGCGAAGGTTCGCAGGAGCGCACGCAAGCGTTCCACGGTCACGGCGAGAGCGGCGAAGGGCAAAAGACGCAGATCCGCCGCTGGTTCACGACACTGGACGCTGGATTGCAGAAGGTGCTCCGCGCTGAGAATGCGCCGCTGATCGTCGCGTCCGTCGAGTACATCTATGGCTTATGGCGTGAGGTGACGAAGTACGGAGACCTCCTCGATGAACGGATCGACGGCAACGTGGAATTGCTCAACGCCGAAAGCCTTCACGAAGAGGCTCTACCGATAATCGAGCGGCGCACGAGGGACGCGATCGCGGGTCTGCGCGATCGCTTCGGCGCGGGCGTGCCTCGGGATCTCGCGTCGGACGACTTGCACGATGTCCTGAACGCAGCGGCGGACGGCCGCGTCGACACGTTGTTCGTGCGGGGTGATCAGACCCAGATCGGTACGTTCGACGTTGCGAATCGCACCGTTCAGGTCTTCTATGAAGGGGCACTCAACGAGCGGCCGACGGAACCACCCGGCGACGACCTCCAAGAGACGGCGATACGCCTCGTCCTCGAATCTTCCGGTGCCGTTTACGTGCTCGGTGCCGAAGAGATGCCGGGGAGACGACCGACTGCCGCATTGTTCCGCTATTCACCCCACCAGGAACCGCTGACCGAGCCCTCCTGACCGGCGGGTCAAGCGGGCGACATCTATCCTGCGCCGATGCGCGGGGTGCAGTTCGCCGAAGTCGACGGGCAACGAAGCTCGCAGCGCGCGGGCAAGTCGATCTTCGCCGAGGCGGCTGCTGGAGTGGACGACGGGCTCGCACGCTCGATCGCGGCTGCGGATCAATGGCGCAAGCGGTACGTTCGGCACGTCCGCGATCTCGTAGCTGCCGGTGCGCGCTCGTCCAAGGATGCGTTGCGGATCGCGGCCGACGGCCTCTCTGCTGCCGATCGCGCTCTGTGCTTCGCTACCGATGATGGTGATCTCTCGTTGCGAGAGGCGCTCGAGCTCCGCTCCGAGTGCACTTTCCAGACACGCGAGATCGCCGGCACGGGGCCGCGCGTACGAGAGCTGCAGGTCCCCTACAAGGGTGGGCTGCTCGCCGGCGATGATCTTCTTCAGCAGCTCGATCGGTGGCAAGCCTCCGGCGTTCTAGAGCCGTCGTGTCGCAGCGCTCTCGAAGATGTCGTGCGCCACCCCGAGTGGTTGGACCTGTCGGATCGGTGGTTCGTGTTGTTGGGGGCTGCTTCGGAGATGGGCCCTCTCGAGGTCATCTCCCGCTGGGGGGCGAACATCATCGCGGTCGAGCTTCCACGGCGGCATCTGCAGGAACACATCGCTCGTGTGGCCGAAGCAGGGTCGGGTCACACATTCATTCCGGTCGCCGCCGGGTCCGATGGAGCATCCGCCGGAGCGACCGGCGCGGATCTCCTAGTGGATCTACCTCTGATCGCGTCGTGGATACGTTCGTTCGATTCCCCGCTGACGGTTGGGAACTACGTATACGCGGACGGAGCGACGTTCGTTCGCGTCGAAGGTGCTGCCGACGCGCTCGTCGAGCACCTCGTGCAGAGTCATCCGCAGACATCGCTCGCGTATCTCGCCACGCCGACTGACGTCTTCGCCGTGCCGCACGAGCTCGTGTCCGACGCCACGGACGCGCGTGGAAACGCAGTCGTTCGCCGAGGGGTCGGTGCGATCACGTTGGGGAAGCTGTTCACGCCGACCTACGGCCGTGTCGTGGGCGGCGAAGACCGGCGCAAGTGGGGGATAGCCGATGCGCTCGTTCCGATCCAAGGTGCGAATTACGCGCTGGCCAAGGCTATGCAGCGATGGCGAGCGATGGTCGCGCGAGAAGAAGGGACCATCGTCTCCGCGATCGTCGCTCCGGCAACCCGCACGCGTTCGGTCACGAAGAACCGTTTATTGGCTGCCGCCTATCGCGGCGCGGGCGCTTTCGGAGTCGAGATCTTCGAGCCCGACACATGCAGAGCCTTGACCGCAGCTCTGCTGGTGAGGGATCTGCGGGATCCATCGTCTGCATCGCACCCGGA
>JALZGD010000002.1:23479-25302 GCA_030861205.1 Actinomycetota bacterium | reverse complement strand
GATGGGGGGAAGCCCCTACGCGGTGGGTGCCACAGGCAACATTTCGACGGAAGATCTTGTCCACATGCTGGAAGACATGGGAATAGAGACGGGCATCGATCTCGATTCTCTGATCGAGGCGGGACGGCTCGCGCAGACGTTCATCAAAGGAGAGCTTCCGAGCAAGGTCCTCAAAGCCGGCCCTCGTCTCGAGGGGACGGCTGCCGGAGCAGCCACGGAGCAGGATCCGACGCGTGGCGGTGCCATTGTTCGATAGCGTCCTGATCGCCAATCGCGGTGAGATCGCCGTGCGCATCGCGCGCACTTGCGCCGAGCGCGGCGTCGCAGCGATCGCCGTGTACTCGGACGTGGACGCCGGATCGCGTCACGTTGCGGTAGCGCAACGAGCCGTTCACCTGCCCGGCGTTGCGCCGGTCGACACCTACCTCAACATCGCGGCGATCCTCGACGCTGCCCGTACGACCGGTGCGCAAGCCGTTCACCCCGGCTACGGATTCCTTGCCGAGAACGCCGACTTCGCACAGGCTGTGCTCGACGCGGGTCTGGCGTGGGTGGGCCCTCCACCGGGAGCATCACGTCTTCTCGGCGACAAGATCGGGGCGCGGCGGGTTGCCGAGAAAGCCGGCGTGCCGGTCGTTCCGGGGGTCACGGAGGCGATCGAAGACGTCGAAGTCGTCCGACAGTTCGCCGTCGAACACGGCTATCCCGTGGCGATCAAAGCCTCGGGCGGAGGGGGCGGGCGCGGCCTGAAGGTTGCGCATTCGGACGAAGAGCTCGACGACGCCTTCGCCAGCGCGAGGAGGGAAGCGCAGGCGTACTTCGGTTCGAGCGATGTCTTCTGCGAGCGATACCTCGAAGCGCCGAAGCACCTCGAAGTCCAATTACTCGCTCCCAACCCGGACGAAGCGTTGTGGCTCGGTGTCCGAGATTGCTCGCTTCAGCGCAGGCATCAGAAGTTGATCGAAGAAACGCCACCGCCGCGTTTCGCCGACCGCATGCACGAGATGGGCGATGCAGCTGTTGCACTATCGAAGGCGTGCGGATACGTGAGCGCGGGAACCGTCGAGATGCTCGCCGATCGAGATGGGCGGTTCTACTTCCTCGAAGTCAACGCGCGCTTGCAAGTCGAGCACACGGTCACGGAAGAGATAACGGGTTTGGATCTCGTCGCTTGCCAGCTCCAGATCGCAGCGAACGATCCGTTGGGGTTCGATCAGGCAGATATAGAAGCGAGATGGAGCGGCCACTCGATCGAGTGCCGGATCAATGCAGAGGATCCGTCGCGGGCGTTCCTTCCGACGCCGGGAAAGCTAACGGAATACGCTGAACCGAATGGGCTGGGCGTCCGGGTGGATTCCGGATACGCGGCAGGCGACTCCGTGCCCGAGGCTTACGACTCGCTCGTTGCGAAAGTCATCACGTGGGGCAACGACCGCGAAGAAGCACGCCTCAGGATGCTGCGCTCACTCGAGGAGTTCCACATAGAAGGCGTCGCCACCACCATCCCCGCCCTCGAGCTGTTGCTGGAGGAGCCGTCCTTCGTCGATGGAACGCACACCACGCGCACCGTCGAGGAGAGCGGGATCCTCGACCAGCTGGTCGCGGCTCAAGCGGACGACGGCGCTGCGAATGTCTTGATGGTCGCCGGACGTGCTGTGCGTTTGTGGCATCCCTCGATGGCCGCGTTCGCGTCGGCCGCAACGCATGGCGTCGCGTCCTCCGGCGATGTCGTTGCTCCGATGCAAGGAACGATCCTCAAGATCCTCGTGAGCCCAGGCGAGAGCGTCGCTCAAGGCGATCCGATGTTCGTTCTCGAAGCTATG
>JALZGD010000002.1:12984-23415 GCA_030861205.1 Actinomycetota bacterium | reverse complement strand
TCGCGTCGGTTGAATGACCCCCGGCGCGCTCGCCGGTTCGATCCTCCAAGCACTTCTAGTAGCAGCGATCGGGTGGATCGTCGTAGATCTCGTCCTTTCGCGGTTCTATCCACAAACGGCACTCGGCAACGTCGAGCGCGGGCTGTTCGCCATGTGCGGCTTCGTTGCGTTCGCGGTCGCGTTGATGGTGGTGAACATCGTGACCGGAGGCCTCGTCTTCGGGATCCCGGGCATCGTTCCTGCGGCCGGAGCTGTACTCATCGTCGTGGGTACCCGACGCGGATCGTGGCCCCGCGGCATCCCGTGGAAGCTAGTGATTCCGTTCGCGATCGTTCTCGGCTCGATCTACATCGCACCGGTCGTGATGGCCGGATCTGGAGTCCGGACCGGTGACTCGGCGTGGCATCTGGGATGGACGCAGCAACTGCTTCACGGCGAGGCGGTCCCGACGGGACCGGCCCCCGTTTATGACCGCAATGCCTATCCATGGGGATTCCATTCCGTGCTGGCAACGATGGTGCGGCTCGTGCCGGGGTCCGATCCCGTGGTCGCTCACGACGCGCTGGGCTACCTGCTCGTCTTTCTGATCCCACTGGGAGCGGCCGCTCTTGCGCGGCTGGCGAATGCGCTGGCCGGTTGGCCGGCGGCGGTCGCCGCGAGCTTGATCGGTGGTTTCGGGTGGATCGTTGCGCATCACCCGACGTTCATCACGTCTCCGAGTCATTCGAGATTCGGCGCCGACCTTGTCGTCGCTTCGCCGAACTCGGTATACGAATCCTTGCCGCCTGCCTTCCCGCGTGAAGTTGGGCTGGTCCTGCTTGCAGGAGCCGCAGTCTTGGTCGCGCTGGCGATGTCCGAGCGTCGTCGCGTTGCGTGCGTCTGCGCCGGAGTCGCGGTTGGGATCGTCGGCCTCACGAGTGTGCCGATGCTCGTGAGTGCCGTCCTGTGGACGATCGCTTGCGCCGCGGTTGGAAGACGTGGCGGCCGTACGCTCAGCCTGCTAACGGTCTTTGGGGTCGCTGCGCTGGTGTTCGCGTTGTGGGCCGGCCCGGTTGCCGCGTCGTACGTCAGATACGGCGGATTCGTGAACATCACTCCGCAACTCGGGATGGAATGGAGCCTGCCGACTGCGCTTGCGTCGTGGGGACTGCTTGGCCCACTCGCGATCATCGGGATGCTCGTTATGGGCCGCGACAAGAAAAGAGTAGTGGGGTCGTTCGCTTTGGCGGCGGCTGCATTGCTAGCGGTGTCGCTCGCGAGGCATGCCTTTGGGTGGCAGCTGGCCGGAAACGCGACACTCCTGCATCAAGGTCGCGCGTGGCCTCCGTTTCACCTGATAGCTGCTTCGGCCGCAGGGATCGGAGCCGCCGCGGTGTGGGCATCCCGTCCTTCGTGGCGAAGAGCGCTCGTCGTAGTCGGAGCGGGAACCGTGATCGTGGGGGCCGCGCCGCCCGTCTACGCGTCCATCGCGATGACCGACATCCTCCAGCGGCACGCTGCGGGCTTTGTCTACTCCCGCGCGGATCTCGAGCCCGGCTCCTTCGTGCGCAACGTAGCTTCGAAGCTCGATCCGTCTGACGTCGTCCAGGTCACGGGCGACGACTCACTTGCGTTCTTCCTATTCGAGTTCTCCGGTTGCCGCCTGGCCAGCTACGACGACCCCCGTCTCGGTGGCAACGATCTCCGGATCCGCTACAGGGATCTGGCCGCTGCATGGGATGCGAGGAACCGCTCGATGCAGGGCTTCCCGGCAGATGTGATCGTGACGCGAGCCGGACCGCCCACCGGCGTTGACCGCGCCCCGTTTGCGACGGGATCGTTCGAGGGACACGTCTGGGCCGCCTACCGCCTACCGCCTGCGAGTTAGCCCCCAAGCGGGGCGAGGTATTTGACACTCCCCCAGCACTCCTGTAAGAGTGTCGCCCTATGGAACAGGCTGGGCCCTCTAACGGGGTCTCGGCGGGATCAGAGGACGACCTCAAGCCCGTCTTGGACGCCGTTGTGACCGCTCTCGCAGGCATGGACTTCGGCTCGGTGCTGTTGAAGGTGCACCAAGGCAAGGTCGTGTCGATCGAGACGTCGGTCAAGCTCCGGATAACCGACTGACACAGCCTTTCCTCACATAGATCGCTGTTCGTCGATCGACCCGTACCGCGGGAGGTCGCTCGTGACCGGTTCTCGAATCGGTCGGAAGGAGGACCACCCCCTTGGGATCACGTCTTGTTTCTCGCGTTACAGCCCTCTGTGCGGTAGGAGCGCTAGCCCTCGCAGCGTGCGGAGGATCGAGCGACGCCGCGACCTCGGCGACAGGTTCCGGCCAGTGCAGTCAGGACCAAAAGAGCCCGGTCGTGACCCTTGCCGCATACAGCAACGTGTACGACGTTTACGGCAAGCTCATCACCGACTTCACTGGTAAGTGGTCCGAAGATCACGACGGGCAGACGCCGATCTTCCAGACGTCTTTCGGCGGAAGCACGACGCAGTCTCAAAACGTCGTCAACGGTTTTCCCGCCGACATCGTTGCGCTGTCACTCGACCCCGACGTGCAAGCGATCGAGGACGCGGGCCTGATCACTCACGACTGGCACAACGATCCGAATGGGTCGATCGTTGCGACGTCGGATGTCGTCTTTGACGTTCGACCGGGGAACCCGAAAGACATCCACGACTGGAGTGACCTCGCGCAGCCGGGTCTCCAGATCCTCACTCCCGACCCTGCACAAAGCGGCGGAGCGAAGTGGAACATCGTCGCCGCCTATGGGGCGGCTACTCGCGGGAACGTCCCGGGCTACAAAGCGGATGACCCGGCCGACGCTCAGCGGTTGCTCGAGGGCATCTTCAAGAACGTCACGGTTCTCGACAAGAGCGCGAACGATTCTCTGAAGAACTTCGAATCGGGCAACGGCGACGTTGCGATCACGTACGAGTACGCAGTCCTCGCGGCACAGGCCGCGGGCGGCGAGGACGAGATGGTCACGCCGCCGTCGACCGTAGCCATTCAGACCCCCACCGTCGTCGTCGACAAGAACGCAGAGCAGCATTGCGTGAAGAACATCGCCGACGCGTTCGTGAAGTACCTGGGAACCCCAGACGCTCAAGCGATCTTCCATGACGTCGGTTACGAGCGACCGATCGATGTCGCGAAAGCGCAGAAAGGTGACGGCGACCAACTAGAACCGGTCAAGGATCTCTTTACGACGGACGACATCGGTGGCTGGGACCGATTGAACTCAGATGTCTTCGGTGACGACGGCGTGTTCACCAAGGCATTCCAGGCCGCGAAGGGTTGATCCATTGACCGATCAAGCGGCAACGCTCCCACGGGCCCCCCGAGTCGCTGCACGCTCGCGCGCGGTGCCCGTGGGTCGTTGGTCGTTGAGAGCGACGGCGATCCTCTACTTGGCGCTGCTCATCGCGCTCCCCGCCGGAGCCGTCATCTCCAAGGGGTTCTCGCACGGTCTCGTCGACCTGCGTAGCGCGATGTCGTCGCCGGGGGCAGTGGCTGCGCTCGAGTTGACCCTCACCGTGTCCGTGATCACCGCTGTTGTGAATGCGGTCTTCGGCACATTGATCGCGTGGGTCCTCGTTCGCTACCGCTTCCCCGGGCGTGCGGTGATCAGCGGCATCGTCGATCTACCCTTCGCGATCCCTACGTTAGTGACGGGTGTGATGCTCGTGGCCCTCTACGGGCCAAGCTCACCCGTCGGGGCCTTCTTGCAGCGCCACGGCATCCATGTCGTGTTTGCGCCTGTCGGGATCACACTCGCGCTGTTGTTCGTGACGCTTCCTTTCGTCGTTCGAACGGTTCAACCGGTGCTGCTCGAGCTCGACCGCGACCAGGAAGACGCGGCCCGGGTTCTGGGCGCCGGCAGGGTGTTGACGTTCCGCAAGATCGTCTTCCCGCAGATCCGCGAAGCGGTGGCGGCGGGGAGCCTCTTGTCATTCGCTCGCAGCCTGGGCGAGTTCGGGGCGGTCGTCATCGTCGCCGGAAACATCCTCGGTAAAACGCTTACGGCTCCGGTGTTCATCTACCAGCTCACGAGCCAATTCAAGTATCCAGAAGCTGCAGCGGTAGCGAGCGTGCTGTTCGGAGTCTCGTTCGTCGTCGTGCTCGTGGTCGATCGGATGCTCGGCAACAAGGACATCGTCCCGTGAGCGCGGCACCCAAGAGCCTGCAAAGAACGGATCTTCGTAACCGCGCTACGCAGTGGGGCCTCATCGGTCTCGCGGTTGCGTACGTGGCTGTTCTGTTGATGGCGCCGATCATCGGCATCGCGTGGAAGGCGTTCGAGAACGGTTTTGGTGTGATCGCGGACACCTTCAAGCAGCCGGACGTGACTCATGCGTTCACGCTCACGGCGGTCATCACGGTCGTAACGGTGGCCGTGACTGCTCTCTTTGGGCTCGTAGTCGCGTGGGTCCTCGCGCGGGATCGTTTCCCCGGAAAATCGCTCATGAACGCGAGCGTCGACGTCCCCTTCGCCGTCTCGCCCATCATCGTCGGCTTGATGGTCGTGCTGCTCTTCGGTCGCGGTGGTTGGTTCGAAGGCTTCTTCGCTGCACGTGGGATCCAGGTCTTGTTCGCGCTCCCGTCGATGATCCTCGTCACCGTCTTCATCGCGATCCCCTTCGTCATCCGAGAAGTTGCTCCGGTGCTCAAAGCCGTGGGAACGGAGGAGGAAGACGCGGCGCGCACGTTGGGGGCGTCGTCGACGCAGGTATTCAGAAGGATCACGCTGCCGCACATCCGGTGGGCGCTTGCTTACGGCGTTGCGTTGTCGACCGCTCGCGCCCTCGGCGAGGTCGGCGCTGTTCTCGTTGTGAGCGGTGCGATCCAAGGACATACCGAGACCGCGACGTTGTACGTGATGCGTGCGCTGGATCAGAACCAGACGTCGCCCGCATACACGGTCGCTCTATCTCTCGCGTTCGTTTCGATAGCGATCCTAGGAACCATCGAGTTCATGAAGAACAGACGACTTCATCTGGAGGGAAAGAATTGAACCCGAGCATCGAAGTGCAGGGACTCAGTAAGGCGTTCGGTGACTTCAAGGCCGTCGACGACGTCACTTTCGAAGCTCAGGGCGGCAAGATCACCGCCGTGCTCGGGCCGAGTGGATCGGGGAAGAGCACGGTGTTGCGGATCCTCGCCGGTCTCGAGGCGCCCGATTCGGGCCATGTCTATGTCGACGGCGAAGAGCTGACGAACAGGAACGTGCAGGATCGCAGGCTCGGATTCGTGTTCCAGCACTTCGCGCTGTTCAGGCACATGACCGTGGCTGAGAACATCGCTTTCGGTCTTTCCGTACGACGCGAATCGAAAGACACACAGTCGGAGCGCGTCGCCGAGCTCTTACATCTCGTTCAGCTCGAGGGCTACGGGTCTCGCTATCCCGACCAGCTGTCGGGCGGCCAGCGCCAGCGCGTTGCGTTGGCAAGGGCCCTTGCGCCGAACCCAAAGGTTCTATTGCTCGACGAGCCCTTCGGAGCGCTCGACGCACGCGTGAGACGTGATCTTCGTGCGTGGCTGGATCGCCTGCACAACGAACTGCACATCACGAGTCTCTTGGTCACCCACGACCAGGAGGAGGCACTAGAGCTGGCCAACGAGGTGGTCGTGATGCACCAGGGCCGCGTCGAGCAGATGGGAACGCCTACCGAGGTCTACAACAACCCGGCGACCCCCTTCGTAGCGGGTTTCGTCGGCGCGGCGAACGTCCTCGAGGGGATCGTCATCAACGGTCGCGTGCAGTTCGGCGAGCAATTCGTCGGCGGAGCCGGGCATCTCCAAGACGGTGCCGCAGCGCACGCTTACGTCAGACCACACGACGTGCAACTCGTGAAATCGGCCGACGCCGGATCGGCAAGCCCCGCCACGATCGACCGGATCACCGACCTCGGGTGGACGTCGAAGATCCAACTGTCGCTGCCCGATGGGCAGTCGGTGGTCGCCGAGGTCCCGAACGAGCGTCTCAACGGGGCCCATGAGGGCCAATCGACGTGCATCGATCTCCGCAACGCAAAAGTGTTCGAGCTCGCGCAGGAGGCGCCGTCGGACGAGCTCGCCGGCGTTTAAGACGGTTGAAGCGAGCGGTTACGACGTGAGCGCTCGGGCGATCACCATTCGCTGGATCTCGGACGTGCCCTCGAAGATCGTGTAGATCTTCGAATCGCGGTACCACTTCTCGACCGGGAAGTCCTTGATGTAGCCGTATCCGCCGAGCACTTGAACGGCCTGCTCGGTCACGCGTACCGCAGTCTCGGCCCCCTTGAGCTTTGACATCGAGCCCTCTGCCTTCTCGAACGGGTGGCCTCCGGCGGCGAGCCAGGCGGCCTTGTAGACGAGGAGGCGCGATGCCTCGATCTCGACCGCCATGTCGGCAAGCGTGTTCTGGATCGACTGGTGCTGAGAGATCGGCACACCGAACGCCTTGCGCTCCTTCGCGTATTCGATGGCGAACTCCATCGCAGCTTGTGCGATCCCCACCGCTTGAATGGCTACCGATGGACGCGTTACTTCGAATGTGCGAAGGGCAGCAGACGAACGACCCGTCGACGTGCCGGTGCGAGCTTTCTCGAGCTTCTCTTCCAGACGATCCATCCCCCCGACGACGCGGTCTACCGGGATGCGGCAGTCCTGCAATAGAACTTCCGATGTGTCGGACGCGCGGATGCCGAGCTTCTTCTCTTTCTTTCCGGGCGAGATCCCGGGATCGTCTCGGCTAACGATGAACGACGCTTGCCCGCGGTGACCGAGCTCGGGGTCGACCGTCGCCACGACGATGTAGACGTTCGCATACTGCCCGTTGGTGATGAACACCTTCTGACCGTTGAGAACCCACTCGTCACCGTCGCGGACCGCGCGGGTTCTCAACGAGCGCACATCGGAGCCCGCCTGCGGCTCGGTCACGCAGAAAGCGCCGACCTTCGGGTCGTCGGGAGTGCCGAACATCTTCGGAGCCCACTCGAACAGCTGCTCGGTCGTCCCGCAAGCCCGATGCCGGCGCATCCCCAGAAGATCTGTTCCATCACCAAGGGGAGAGTGAGCCCGGTGGGGTCCTGCTGTGACTGCATGTACAGGTCGATCCCGTACAGCCCGGCCTCCGCGGCTTTCTTGATGACGGGCCACGGGAACTCTTCCGATTCGTCGTACTCGGCGGCTACGGGGCGGATCTCCTTCTCTGCGAACTCGCGCGCCCACTTTTTGAGCTCGATCTGCTCTTCGGTCAGGGCAAAGTCCATCGGTCCCTCCTGGCTGGGCCCGCTTCGGCGGGAAGCGGCGTGGCAAACTTGACTGCTCGGTCAAGTTTGCCATAAGAGAGGATGTGTCGAACCAATCATCCAACCCTAAGGAATGCGTGACCCCTCGATAGGCCAGCCGTCCGACCTCGACCTTGAGTCCGCTCAACCAACGACCCCGATCTCCTACGAGCGTCTCTACCGCCTGTGGGAAGAGAACCCGTGGAGCGCCACGGGCCTCGACTTCTCGCAGGACAAGGTCGACTGGGCTGAACGGCTCACCGAGCAGCAACGGGAAGCCGCATTGTGGAACTACGCGATGTTCCTCGTGGGCGAGGAGGCCGTTGCGCGGACGCTGACGCCCGTGTGCGACGCGGCCCCCGAGTATCCGCAGAAGATCTTCCTGACGACGCAGATAGTCGATGAGGCGCGACATCACGTGTTCTTCGATCGCTTCATGCGGGAAGTCGCAGCTCAAGGGCGCGACACGCGTTCGACTCTCGGGGCCGTCGAGCGTCACCTGACGTGGGGATTCAAACAGGTCTTCGCAGAGCTCGATCGCGTGACGGAGCAGCTGCGTAAGAAACCAAACGAGCTGCCGCTCCTTGCGCAATCGATTGCGATCTACCACGTCACGATCGAAGGCGTGCTTGCGATCCCCGGACAGCACTTCATCCAGCGCTACGTAGAGAAGATGGGCATATTGCCCGGTTTCAAGCAAGGCATCGACAACGTGTCTCGTGACGAGTCACGTCACGTTGCGTTCGGGATCAAGATGCTCAGTGATCTCGTTCGGTCGTCGCGCGAGTGCCGGCAGGCTGCTATCGAGATGTGGGACCGCGTGATGCCGTGGTCCGTTGGAGTGTTCGTGCCGCCGAACCTGGACCGTTCTTATGCAGAGTGCTTCGACTTCACGCTCAATGAGATCTATGCGTTCGGTCTTCGCTCGTTCGAGACGAAGCTCGCGCGGATCGGCATCAAGCGCGAGGAGATCCGCATGTTGTCGCGTTACGACCTCGAGCTGTCGTACGACGAGCGGGCGCGCCAGGCGTGGACGTTGATCGATGCCGGCGTGATCGGCGATGACACCAAGGAGCCGAACGTCACGCCCGAGGCGATGGAGATCCTCTTCGACGGGATGGCACGGGCGACTAACCTGGACGTCGCACGCTCTTTGGGTGGGCCGATCGAATGGTCCTTCACCGACATGGAGCCGTGGCACCTCGTCGTCACGAACGGTCACGCCGAGGCGAAGCCCGGACGCGCAGGTGAGCCGGCATTGCGCATGGAAGCTAGCGCGGCGGACTTCGCGAAGATCGCGGTGGGGCGGACGGATCCCCGCTGGGCGTTGTTGAAGCGACGGCTGCGCGTGCACGGTTCGCTGTCGGCGAAGGCGAAGCTTCCGAAGCTCTTTGTCTAGGGCGCTCTAATCGAGGCCGGTAGGCTCCGGCGATGGACTTAGACCTCAGCCTCGAGCAGCAGGAATTCCAAAAGACCGTCCGTGCGTTCGTCGACGACGCGATTCGCCCGAACGCCGAGCGCTGGGACGAGGAGCACGAGCTCCCTCTAGATGCCGTGAAGCAGATGGGGGAGCTGGGCCTGTTCGGCCTCCCGTTCCCCGAGGAGTACGGGGGTTCCGATGCCGACTTCCTCACGCTCTGCCTTGCGATCGAAGAGATCGCCCGGGTCGACTCGTCGCTTGCGATCACGCTCGAGGCCGCCGTTGGTCTCGGCGCGATGCCCGTCTATCGCTTCGGCACCGAGGAGCAGAAGAAGGAGTGGCTGCCGCCGCTCGCAACGGGTGAAGCGCTTGCCGGTTTCGGTTTGACGGAGCCCGGCGGGGGGTCGGATGCGGGTGCCACCAGGACCTCTGCCCGTTTGGAAGACGGTGAGTGGGTCATCAACGGATCGAAGTCGTTCATCACCAACTCCGGGACATCGATCACGAACTTCGTGACCGCTACGGCTATAACCGGGCCGGGCGAGATCTCCGCCATCATCGTGCCCAACGGAACACCCGGCTTCGAGGTGGGCTCGTCGTACCGAAAGATGGGCTGGTGGCATTCCGATACCCACGAGCTTGCATTCAACGATTGCCGGGTTCCGGAATCGCATCTGCTCGGCGAGCGGGGTGAGGGGTTTCGCAACTTCCTCAAGATCCTCGACGACGGACGAATCGCGATAGCCGCCCTTGCTACAGGCTTGGCTCAAGGATGCGTTGATGAATGCCTCAAGTACGCGCAGGAACGTTCCGCGTTCGGGCAGTCGATCGGCAGTTTCCAGGCGATCCAGTTCAAGATCGCCGACATGGCAACGAAGACGGATCTCGCCCGTGCCGCGTACTACCGCGCCGCATGGCTCAAAGAGAACGGCCGCCCCTACAAGAAAGAGGCCGCTCAAGCGAAGTTGTACGCATCCGAGATCGCGGTCGATGCGGCTCGTGAGGCGGTACAGATCCACGGTGGGTACGGGTACATCGAGGAATTCCCCGTGTGCCGGCACTTCAGAGACTCGAAGATCCTCGAGATCGGCGAAGGAACTTCTGAGGTCATGCGCATCATCATCGGCCGCGAGCTGGGGCTGCCCTCGACTTGATCGAAGACACCGGTCGCCTCGTGACCGCTACGGGCGACCTACAGAGCGCTCTCGACCGGGCGTGTAGTACCGGGCGCGTCGCTCTCGACACCGAGTTCATGCGCGAGCGCACGTATCGCGCACGTCTGTGTCTCGTTCAGCTCGGTTCGGACCACGAGGTGACGATCGTCGACCCCCTGTCACCGGTCGACCTTCGTCCGCTGGCAGATGTCCTTGCCGATCCGGAGGTACGGATCATCGTGCACGCCGGTAAGCAGGACCTCGAGATCTTCTACGACCTGTTCGAAGTCGTTCCTCGTAACGTTTTCGATGTTCAGGTCGCGTCGGCTTTCGCCGGGCTCGGCGCGTCACTGCCCTATGCGCGCGTCGTCGAGTCGTTGACCGGCACGACGCTCGTCAAGGGCGAGAGCTACACCGATTGGTGCCAGCGTCCGCTGACGAAAGATCAGTTGAAGTACGCGGCCGATGATGTGCGGTATCTGCCGGCGGTAACCGACGCCCTCGACGCGAAGCTCGAAGAGCTCGGCCGGACGAAATGGGTCGCGGAGGAGCTTCTGTCACTCGAAGAGCCGAGCGCCTACGCGGCCGATCCAGAAC
>JALZGD010000002.1:0-12974 GCA_030861205.1 Actinomycetota bacterium | reverse complement strand
GTGTCAGGACGCGGCTCTTTGTCGTCGTCGCAGCTCGCGGTACTGCGAGAGCTGGCTGCCTGGCGCGAGCTCGCCGCGCGTGAGCGCGACCTGCCCCGGGGCTGGATCGTCAAGGACCCGACTTTGGTCGAATTGGCACGACGAGCCCCCAAGAACCGTGACCAGCTCGAGAAGATCAGAGGGCTCGCGCGAGGCGAGATCGAGCGATCGGGCAACGCTCTCCTCCAAGCCGTCGCCCGAGGGAAGAACGCCGCTCCCGTCGAGCGGACGTCGATGCCGCCGCGGTCGATCCAGATCCGCACGCGGGCGATCGCCGGGCTCGCGGACGCCGTGCTGCGGGCGCGGTGCGAAGCTGCCGGGATCGCGCCCGAATCGGTTGCAACCCGGGCAGAGCTCGAGGCAGTCATCGCGGAGGCTCTGACGGGGGCGCCCGATCGAAACAAGCACCAGCTCTTGACGGGATGGCGATGGGACCTGGCAGGCAGCGCCATAGTTCAAGTCGCACAGGGGAAGATGTCGGTACGCGCCACGGACCGCCCGCCGTTCGTCGAGGAGATAGAGGACGTGAGCGATGGCTAACGAAGAAGAACGGATCGCCTTGTTCTTCGACTACGAGAACCTCGCCCTCGGGGCGCGCGATCGCGGAGACACGTTGGATGTGGGCGTCATCATGGACGCGTTGACCGAGCGAGGCCGCGTTGTTATCCGCCGGGCGTACGCGGACTGGAACCTCTTCGCAGATCATCGCCAGGCGCTCGTCGCTCAACGCGTGGAACTCATCGAAGTGCCTCAGCGCACGGGATTCGTGCGGAAGAACGCTGCCGACATCAAGCTGGCGGTCGATGCCTTAGAGGTGGCATTCGAGCGCGAGTTCATCACCTCCTTCGTTATCGCGTCGGGCGACTCGGACTTCACGCCACTGGTGCTGAAGTTAAGGGAGCTGAACCGGCGCGTGATCGGGATAGGCGTCGAGGGTTCGACTTCCGACCTACTGCCGGGTGCTTGCGACGAGTTCCTCTTCTACGAGCGTCTGGCGGGTCGTGGGTCTTCTCGCCCGGCGCGCAAACGCGAGAGCCGTGCGAAGGACCAGCCCGAAGAGGAGACGAGCGACCTCCGCGACGTCGCAAGGACCGTCACTCGAACGTTGTCCGGCCTCAAGGCGTCGTCTGACGGCCCTGTGTTGTCATCGATGATCAAGCGCGTCATCCTGCGGAAAGATCCGGCTTTCTCCGAAAGCGACTACGGCTTCCGCACGTGGGGCGAGCTGGTCTCGTACCTTGCGTCGAAAGGGACAGTCGAGCTACGCCCAAGTGCGTCCGAAGGTGATCCGTACGTTGAGTTCGCATCGAACGGCGGCGGCGAGGAACAAGCTTTCACGCTGCTCCACGACATCGTGGCCGAGCTCGAGGACGACGAGGGATCACCGTTGTTGTCGGGCCTCAAGGACCAGATGCGCAAGAGGCAGCCGAACTTCTCGGAGAAGGACTTCGGTTACGGAGGCTTCCTTCAGTTCGTGAAGGCTGCCAACGCGCGCGGCATCGTCAGTATGGGATGGGATGACGAGCTAGAGGACTACTACGTAGAGACGGCCTGACTCTGCTCGTCGAAGAACCGTCTTAGGCAATCTTCCGAGCAGAACTGGTAATCGACGCCCGACCGGCTGATCTGCGCGGCGGGCGCGTCGATGATCTCGGTTCCACAGACGGCGCAAGACGTAGCAGCCGTCGCCATGACCCGGTACAGCACGGTTGCCTCGTCGACGCCCCGAAGCAAACGAGCTCCGATCTCTTCGACGCGGAACCCCGCATCGCGAGCAGCACGAGCCACGGCTTCGGTGACGAGGATCTGGCCCCCGGTCCCCGCCGAGGTGACTCGAGAAGCGACGTTGACTACCGAGCCCGTGTAGTCACCCCAATGGAAGAGCACGCGCCCACAGTTGATACCGACGCGGATATTTGGCATGTCGGCTACACGTTGAACCTGTGTCATCACATCGGTTGCGAACCCAACGGCGGACGCCGGATCCCTGAAAGCCAGCATGAACGCGTCCCCGATCTCCTTGACGACCTTTCCGTCGTGGGCCAGAACGATCCGTCGGATCACGTCATCGAGGCGATGCATGACGGACTCTGCATAGCGGTCGCCCTTCGCGGCGGTCATCTCGGTGAACGAAGTGACGTCGATGAAGGCGATCGCCGCCTCGATCGACCCGATCGTGTCGTTGTCGGGCACTGCTCCCGCGAGATGCAGGTAGGCATCCTCGACGTACGCGCGCAAAGCGTGCTCTTCGTGGAGCTGCAAGAGCATGGGCTCGATGAGGGGCGCTACAGAATCTTGTAACCCGAAGATCTGGTCGGTCACTTCTCGCTCGGGCACGCCTGCGGCGATGAGTCGCTCGTGGAGGTGGACGTGGACCAACCGCGATTCGGTGTCGGCGATCCTGCGCAGCGAGTCCCCGAACACACGGGCCCCTTGGACGATCGCCTCCCAAGGGAATCCTGCTGCGACCATCAGCTTGAGTGCTTCGAGGAGCTGGAGATGTCGATCGCGCAACCGATCGCTCGGAAGACCGAGCGCGGCCCGCAATTCCCTCACCTGATCCGCTTCGACGCCCGCCTTGTCGGCGAGCTCTTCGGCTGTGTAGATCGGCCCTTGGTCGAAGAGGATGTTCCCGAGGAAAGTCTTTTCGGAGCCGTCGCGGATCGCCCTCAAGAGCGTCTGGGGTGTGTAACCGCGCTCGCAGTATTCGCGGACGAGCTGCGCGCGGACGAGGTCGAGGTCGTCGAACTCGCCATCGCCCTCCGGGTCGAGAAGGCCGATGTCGACGAGCTCGTGCAAGTGCTCGGCCGAGTCACCGAGGAGCTTCGCGAGCTCGTCAGCCGTGAAGGTGTTCACGCTCGAAGCCTAGCGGGGCAGAGCGCTCCGGCTATCGGCCGTGTCGCGTCGCTAGCGAAGCCAGGTGCGAACTATTGCCTTGGAGAAGCCCCACGCGTAGCGGATGGTCGTCGGCTTCTTCGTCGTCCCCGATGCGCGTCGCCGCAGCGTTATCGGAACCTCGATGACGTCCAAACCTTTGCGCGCTGCATCGAGGATGACTTCGGAGACGTAGAACTGATCCTGCCGCAGGTCCAAGCGGCGCAGAGCGGCCGCGGTCATGGCTCGATATCCCGTCGACGGGTCGGTGATCTTGGTGCGGCTGAGCGTGCTGAGCAGCCTCGCGAACAGCTTTACGCCGTGAAGGCGAGCGTTCGACTCGATCTCGAACGATCCCAACACGCGTGACCCCTGCACCATGTCGGCATGCCCGTCGAGCAGCGGCTCGACGAGGCGCGCCATCTCTTTCGGATCGTGCTGACCGTCGGCATCGATCGTGACGATGACTTTCGCCCGAGCTTTGAGCGCAGCTTCGTAACCGAGCCGGACCGCGGCCCCCGAACCGCGCCGCAAGTCGCGACGGATCACGGTTGCACCCAAGTTGCGCGCGGTCGCCTCGGTCGCATCGGTCGCGCCGTCGGCAACGACGATCGGAACGGTGTGTAGACCCGCGACATCGGTCGGCATCTCGCCGAGCACGGCCGGAAGGTTGTCGCCTTCGTTGTATGCCGGGATGATGACTGCGCAGCCGCCGGGTTGCGGCTGCCAGCCCGCGTCTTCCAACCGCTTCAGCGCGACGTAATCGACGAAGTTCCCGACCTCGTTTGACAGCTGGTCGTCGCGCGACATGCCCCTGAAGACGAGGACCAGAGTGAAGAGGTTCGAGATAACGAGAAGACCGATGATCCGGCGCTCGTTGCCGGCGTGGAATCCAAGCGCCGACAGCACGGGGTCGAAGAGGTTCGGTGCCACGGCGGCCGTGAGCAGGGCCGCGGTCACGAGCCCGAGCAGAAGCGTCTCGCCGCGGCGGAGACGGCCGGACCGGTATCGGTAAGCCGAATAGCCGACCAGGATAGTGGCTACCAGCGCGCCAAAGATGCGTAGACCCACGCGTTCTCCCAGCTAGACGCACCTATAGGGACCTTGGGAGGGTAGCACGGGGCCCTAACCGTCCTTCGGATGGAGTGCACGCGGGACGGGTTGTCGCCGTTCGTCGGCAAATGGTTCACTTCGTCGATGGAGGGTTACGAAGCATCGACTTATGGCGAGCGATTCGCCGAGGTCTACGACCAGACCTACGGGTCCATGTTCGACGTCGAAGGCTGCGTCGACTTCCTCGCAGAGCTGGCGAAGGACGGACGGGCACTCGAGCTCGCCATCGGCACGGGGCGCATCGCGTTGCCGCTCTTACAACGAGGTGTGCAGGTGACCGGGATCGATATCTCTCCCGCGATGGTCGAGAAGTTGAGAGCGAAGCCGGGGGCCGAGCGCATAGAAGTCGTGATGGGAGATTTCGCCGACGTCGATGTAGACGGCAGGTACCCGCTCGTCTATCTCGTGTTCAACACGCTGTTCGCGCTGACGTCTCAGGAGGAGCAGGTCCGGTGTTTCAGAAACGTTGCGACGAAGCTCGAGCCCGGTGGAGCGTTCGTGATCGAAGCGTTCGTTCCGAACATGAAGCGTTTCGACGAACACCAGCGCGTCGCGGCGACGCGCGTCGAAGTCGACTCTGCAGAGCTAGAGGTCTCCCGCCACGATCCGGTTACTCAGACGAGCGATTCGCTTCACGTAGTGATCAGTGAGACCGGCACGAAGCTCTACCCGGTCCGGATCCGTTACGCGTGGCCCGCAGAACTGGACCTGATGGCACGGCTTGCGGGCTTGGAGCTCGCGGCGAGGTATGGGTCGTGGCGTAAGGGCCCGTTCACGTCAGACAGCCGGGGGCACGTATCCGTCTACGCGAGGGCGCAATCGCCGTAAAGCTCTACGGATTCAGATAGGGGTGGCGCGGTCGAGGAACACCGGTCACCGCAGACGCGTCGACGATCACCTCGCGACCCAGGGGATACAACTTCCCGGTCACCCGCACCCACTGGTCGGGCTTGAATTCACCGGGTGGGGCGTTCGCGACGCGGACCTGAGTATCGATCGCGTCGGCGACACAGCAGGTGATCACGAATCTATTGAGGAGGAATTCCGTCGCGGGCTCGTCGGATTGGCGCGAGATGAAGCCGGTGAAGGAGACGACGCTTCCCGCACGCTGCACCAACACCTTCATCGTTTCGCGATCCGCCAGCGCGCTTGCAACCGACACCATCGAGATGTCGCCGTGCTCCGGGATGGCAGCGCCCGCAGTCGAAGCGAACGCACTTGCGACTCCCGATCGACGTCCGACCGCATAAGACCCCAGCGACGCCGGAGGTAACGCGAGCAGGAGAACGACCGGAAGAACCAATACCGACAGCCCGACCGCGTCGCGCGCCTTGATCGGCTCCGGGTCGGCGACGCGTAACGACAAAGCTCTACCGACGAATGCCGCGGTCAGGATCACGGCCCCCGCCGGGACCACCCAATTCGTTCGCGTCCCCAGGTATAGCGAAATCCGGCCGCTGAGAAGCACGAACCAGAAGAGGGCGGCCCACGCTCCAACCGCGACGGCAACGGCAGTGCGCGCAGGGCTGACGCGCTTCGCCCCGCCGCTTGCGGGAACCGCGGCGTCGAGCGTCAGCGGGAGCTCGGTCGTGCTCATCTGACGATCACCTGAGTCCACAGTCCTAAAGAAGCGCGCGCCGAAGGTGCCCGAGTACAGGAACCCAAGCTTCATATCGACCATCGGTCCGAAGCACAGGAACGCGAGCTGCGCGGCGAAGCCGAACTGGACGAACGAAGCAGCCACGAACGCGTCGGATTCCGAGCAGATCGACAGGGCCGCGGCAAGCGCCATCATCACGACTACGTCGAGCACCGGGACGCCGGCGACCGACGACAGGATCGACTGCGGCAGGAATGTTTGAAGGGCTCCCGCGACGGCTGCGCCGAGCACGAGATAGCGCCCCATGAAGATGAAGTCGGCCGCTAGATGACCGAAGAACTCGGTCGACCGTGAGTCGTGGTGGTGGTGATGCACGAGCGAGTCCGAAGGGCGGGGACGAAGGAACTCTTCCTTCGTCCGCGATCCGATCACCCACCCGACGGCGATCGCCGAAACGATCCCGAGGATCATCCGGCCGGCGACCATCTGCCAGAGCACGCCACGGCCGCGGTAGGCAACGATCGTCGACGCGATGACGAGTGGGTTGAGGATCGGCGCGGCCAGCATGAAGGTCACGGCGGCTCCGGGCGTCAATCCTTTCGATGCGAGACGGCGAGCGACCGGCACGGATCCGCAATCGCACACGGGAAAGGCAAAGCCGGCGACCGCAGCAGCCGGAAGCTGCACTGGCCTGGGGAGCCGCGTCAACCGTTCGAACGCCGAGATCGGCACGAAGACCTCGATCACGGCCGACACGGCCGCGCCCACCAAGATGAAAGGAACCGCCTCTATGAGCAACGAGCCGAAGACGAGTATGAAGTTCTGAACTGCGGCGACGCGCTCGACCGAGGCAGCGGCCAGTGTCAGCCCGATCGTGATCACGGCCGCGAGCGCGACTACGCCGTTGCGCCATGGGGCGGCGGGGCCGGCCACTGCTTCGGATCGCGCCATCAGCAATACCTCTCGAACGACACCGCAAGCGCGGGGAACACCTGGTCCATAAGTGGTTTCCCGGCAGGACCATCCATATTCTCGAGGGCTTTCAAGACTGCATCTTCCGACACCTTTTCCTGTGCCACGGTGTGCTGGTTCAGAAACAGACCCTGCGGATCCGCCGCGGCGATCAGCGGGCCGCTCGTGGCGACGCTCCTCTGCACCCGAGCTGCCACCTTGTGGGCGGGGAGCGACCCGGGGGCCGCGGATGCCCCCGTCGCCGTCATCACGACGGCAAGACTGCCGCCCGAAGCTTTGCGCGCCATCGAGACGAGCCGTGGGATCGCAGTGTCTGCGGTCCGATCGTCGCCGTTCAGGACTGCGACGAGGAGATCGGGGACGTCGTCTGCACCGTAGCCTCCGTCTAGCCAGTGGCTCACTTGCCGAAGCGCGTTCGCGGCGTCCGCCTCGCCGGTATCGACGTCGTCTCTGTCGGAGCCCAGGTACCAGTTGCCTCCGATGGCACCTCGATCTCCAGGTTGCGGCGCGACCAGACCGATGCGCGGCTTCTCGTCGAACGCATGGTCGAGATCGTCTCCAAGCGTCGCGATCACTGAGACGGGCGAGTGCTGAGCCCACGCCGCCGTGACGCCGCCTTTGTCGTTCCGGATCGCAGTTCCGGTCATGCCGTGCTGGTAGGGGAGCCCGCCCGTGCCGATCGTCGTCAAGACGGCAGCGGGGTCGACGGGCATCGATCCGGTGGACGCCATCGCCGTGGACGCGCCGCTCTGCATGGCGCTGTTCAGGTGGGGCCAGTCACCTAGGTCGGCACTCGAGATGCCGGTGATGACGATCTCGAGAAGTAGACGCGGGTGCGTTCCATCGGCGACGCCCGGTAGCGCGGTCCCGGATCTGACGTTCGCATGCGGGCGAGAGAGCCCAAGGATCGCCGCTTCGGTGGCGGCGACATCGTCGAGCCCAACCGCGCCCTGGATCGGGCCGGGACTCACGCCGGTCCCGCCGAACGACAGTGGAACCATGGTTCCAGCGGTTGCAAGCGTTGCCCATGGGACGTCGGTCGCGTTCGCTGCCAGGTCGGTGCCACCCTCGACCCCCGGAGGTCCCGTCACCGTCAGGATGTCGGCCGAGCGCCCCGTGCGGAACCCGTTCCCGATCAGCGTGCGGACTTTGCTCGGGAGGGAACAGAAGGGCACTGCAGAGGCGACGCTGGCCGACTTGTGGCACGACGCGCCTACGCAGTAAAGGCGAAGAACTGCGGCGGGGATCGCCAGAAGGCTGAGGACGAGCACCAATCCGGTCGTGCGACGCGCGCTCGTGCTTTGCGATGAGGCCACGTCCAGACGCTATCGCCGTACGACGATTAGCCATCGCCTCCTATAGTCACCGTCCATGACAAGGGCGACCATGCGGCGTGTGGCCGCGCTCGGCGGGGTCGCCATTGTTGTAGCCGGTGGGATCGTTGCCTGGAATCTCACTAGAAACGAACCTGTTAAGCCGGTGCGTTACCCCGTGAACCCGAAATGGGCCGGAAAGAGCGTTACGCATCCGAGAACCGAGTTGGCTCGGCGCAAGATCAAGCACGTCGTCTTCGTGATGCAAGAGAACCGTTCGTTCGACCACTACTTCGGCACATTCCCGGGCGCCGACGGGATCCCCATGAAGAACGGAAGCCGATGTCGGTGCGTATCACTCGACGGACTCTGCCAAGCAAGCAGTCAACGGCGGCAAGATGGACGGGTTCATCAGGGTCGCGGAGGCGGCCCAATATCAGGGCTGCTCTTATCCGGCCGTGCACTGCAAGACGGACCCACAACACCCCGATGTCATGGGTTATCACACGGCCGAAGAGATCCCCAACTACTGGGACTACGCGCGCAGGTTCGTTCTCCAGGACCACATGTTCGAGCCCAACTGGGGGCCGACCATGGAGTCGCATCTGTACATGGTCTCGGCATGGTCTGCGGTGTGCGCCGACAATAGCCCGCTCAGCTGCGTGACGAATCTCGGGACCCTCGACGAGCTCGATCCGGATACGCCCGGCCCTCCCGACCCCGACTTCAGGTGGACCGACATCACTTATCTCTTGCATCGCTATGGCGTGTCGTGGCGCTACTACATCTCGCCACACACGCTTCCGGATTGCGATGACGGCGAAGGCGACGCGATCCCAGGGTGCGACGAAGGCGAGAGCGATGAAGCGCGCCACGTCGGCACACCCGAATACCGCAACCCGCTGCCCGATTTTGCAACCGTTCACGAGGACAGCGAACTCGGCAATATCCAGTACTACGACAGATTCTTCGCGGCCGCGAAGAAAGGGAAGCTCGCGAGCGTGACGTGGGTCGTGCCCGACATCGTGCACAGCGAGCACCCGAAATACACGCCGAGGGCAGGACAGGCATGGGTGACGCGAGTGGTGAACGCGATCATGCGGAGCCCGGATTGGAAGAGCACGGCGATCTTCGTCGCATGGGACGACTGGGGTGGCTTCTACGATCACGTCGTGCCGCCGCAGGTCGACGGTGCCGGTTATGGCATCCGCGTGCCCGGCTTCATGATCAGTCCGTATGCGAAGAAAGGCTTCATCGACCACCAAGAGCTCAGCTTCGATGGATACCTGAAATTCGTCGAAGACCTTTTCATGGGAGGGAGCCGCATCGATCCGACGCGTGATGGCCGACCCGACTCGCGACCGACCGTCAGAGAGAACGCGCCGATCCTCGGTAACTTGATCAAGGAGTTCGACTTCACGCAGAAGCCGAGGCCTCCGTTGTTGCTCAAGCCGCATCCCGAAGGCCTCGAGCGGAAGCCCAGCGGGTAACCTCGCCCGATGCTGAAGAAGGGACTCCGTTTACTGCTGGCGCGGCGTGATTTCGGAACTCTCATGGGAGCGCAGTTCTGCGCACAGGCGGGCGACGGCATCGTTCAAGCCGCGATCGCAAAGCTCATCGTGTTCGGGGGTCAAAAAGGATTCGATCTCGAGGGGGCTCGATCTCCCGAGGACCTGCTGCGGATCGCGCTGTACATCTTTGTGCCTTACACGATCGTTAGCCCGTTCCTTGGTGTGGTCATCGATCGGTGGGATCGCCGCCGCTTGCTGTTCGTGGCGAACGGCCTGCGCGCCGTGGCGATCCTCGTCATCGGATTGGTCGGTACGGGGGCGGTCCCGGACTTCGTGCTGTTCGCCGCATTCCTGTTCACCCTTGCGTCGACGCGGCTGGTTCTGGCTACCAAGTCGGCGGCTCTCCCGGCAACACTCGGCGACCTCAACCTTGTCGAGGGGAACGCAGTCTCGCAACTCGGAGGCGCGCTCGTTCAGCTCGGGGGAGCGGCGGCCGCGTTCATCGCCGCGAAGTTCGTCAATGCTTCACCGATCGTCGTCGTCGGTGCGATCGTTTACGGCGCCGGAGCTGCGTTCGCGCTGGCGTCTCGTTCTCTTGGCGGATCGCCCTCCGGAGAGGCTTTCTTTAGCGAGGCCCGCCGCGTCGTTGCGAACATCGCGCGCGGGGTCGCAGAAGTAGCGCGCACTCCAAAGGCTGCAGTCGCGATCACGACCTATTTCTGGCTGCGATTGTTGTGGAGCTTCACGATCGTGGGCGTCGGACTGATCGCGAGATCTCTCCTGGGAGACAACAACCTCAAGATCGTCCTGGTCACCGGCGGAGCCGGTGCCGTGGGCGCTGCTCTCGGTTTCCTGCTCGCGGATCGACTACGCGATCGCGTGCGCTCGACCGCTCGCTTGGTGCTTGCCGCCTCTGTCGTTGCAGGTCTCGCCGTCGCCGTGCTTGGGTCATTCACCGACAATGCCGGCATGGCTAACGCGACACTTGCGGCACTGACCTTCTTCCTCGGACTTGGGTTCTTTCTCGGCAAGATCTCGCTGGACACCATGGTCCAGGAGTCGCTCGGTGACGACTTCAGAGGACGTGCGTTCTCGCTGTACGACATCAGCTACAACCTTGCTTGGGTCCTTGCGGCCGCCGCGATGAAGCTCATGTGGACGAGCGATTCCAGCGGGATCCTCCTGGCAGGAATGGGAGCCGTATTCGTTGCCGGCATGGTGCTGTTGGGATTGTGGTTCAGAGGAGCAGGCCTATTGGCCGAGGCTCCGGCCGCCGCCGCGTGATCGCGACCTCCAACTCGAGCTCGAGACGGAGTCTGTTCCGCAGGGCCGTGCAATTCGTCGTCGCGCTGATCGTTGCCGTGTCGATGGTGGCGATCAGCTTCGACGTGTACGACCACTACCACCTCGATCCGGTCCCGTCGTTCCAGGCGCAGGCGTGTTCGTTGCCGCGCGCGTGGCTCGAGCGGATACAGCGTGGTTACTACGCGCCGCGATCGGGGCAGATCTCGTTCCTCCCACGCACCCCCGCGTATATGGCCACAGGCGCGGGCGGGTGGAGCCACTCGGGTCCGTGGGAGTACCTGCAACACATCCCGATCGTCTTCTATGGGCCGGGGATCATCCCCAGCACGGGCAACGTTTCGCGGCCGGTGACGATGGCAGACATCGCTCCCACGCTTGCGGCATTGCTGCACGGTCAGCTACAGACAGACGACGGTCACGTGATGCCCGAGGCCGCAAAGGTGACGGGCAAATCGCTTCGTGCGAAGACCCCTCGTCTCATTCTCACCGTCGTCTGGGACGGCGGTGGGTGGGACGTGCTGAATCACTGGGGGCGATCGGCGTGGCCGAACCTGGCGAATGTCATGAAGAAAGGTGTCACTTTCACGTCGGCGACGGACGGTTCGTCGCCGTCGGTTACGCCCGCGATCCACACGACCCTCGGAACAGGCGTCTTTCCGTGGAAGCACGGGATCACCGATGTGCCCGTCCTCGATGAGAACGGCGACACGGCTGATTCATTCGAGAACGGTGGCTCATCGAGATTCATCCAGGTCGAGACCCTTGCCGAACGGTGGGACGAATCGAATGGGAACCGAGCCAAGATCGGGATGATCGGTTACGAGCCGTGGCATCTCGGCATGATCGGGCAGGGGTCCGAGCGACAGGGCGGTGACAAGGACGACGCGGCGTGGCTGGATCGGATCACGAACGACTGGATCACGAATCCCGACCACTACACGCTGCCTCCTGCGCTCCCTTCGACGCCGGGGCTCGAGAAGGACCTCCGAGCCACAGACGCGGCCGACGGCAAGATCGACGGCGCGTGGCGCGACAACGCGATCCTCAACGATCGCGATCGCATCGAGGAAGTCCCAGGGTTCGTTGACTATCAGACCCGGGGGATCGAGCGCGTTATCAAGGCCGAGCATTACGCGCAGGACGACATCACCGACATGATGTTCACGAACTACAAGCAGATCGATCGCAATGCGCACTACTACAACATGGCGGCACCCGAGGTGCGCGACTCAATGGTGGAGGTCGATCGTCAATTGCCGAAGCTGGTCTCGTTCTTGAACCACGATGTCGGCAAAGGTAAGTGGGTCATGGTCATCACTGCAGACCATGGAACGCAGCCGGACGCATCCGATATCAATGCGTACGGGATCGCGCCGAAAGTGATCGCTGCGGATATCGATGCTCACTTCGGCCCCATCACACAGGCCGTGTGGCCGACACAGATATTCATGGACGCCGATGCGATGCGCGCTGCACACGTTACCGATGCGGAGGTTGCTCGGTGGCTGTACAACTACCGGCTTCGCGACAACGCGCAGTCACCCTCGGTCGCCCTCGCGGGGGCCGGTCGATACGGCCCGAACGACAGGATCCTTCAGATGGCGATCCCCTCGCACCTTCTGCCGGAGATCACGTGCGGTTCGAGCCCATCCAAATAGAATCGGCGGCCCCATGACCGACCAGACCGGATCGCCGCGCGCCCGCAGCACCTCCAGTCGACTAGAGAGGGTTATCGGACACCCCGTCGCGTTCCTCACGACTGCGGCGATCCTCCTCGTCACCTTTGGCTGGACGTTCTTCGCGAACGCGGGACGGGTCCCTCCCACCAAAGATCCCGCGTATTACACGTGGCGCACGAACGGTCTGCTCGCGCTCAAACCATCGACATTGCTTGGCATCACCGGGCCGTTCAACGTGTTCTCGAGCGGATACCGCGTGTCGTCCATCGTCGTCATGGGATTACTTCGTCGCATAGCCGGTGTCGGTTCGCTGCAAGCGCCGAGCTTCTTGGTCGTCGGCATCCCGGTCGTTACGGCTCTATTGCTCGCCGGGTTCGCGTATCGGCGGTTCCGGGATCCTCTGGTCTTCCATGCCGTTGCCTTCGGCAGCGCAAGCTTGTTGCTTACTCCGCCTTTCGTCGGCTACCTCGACAACATCCTTTGCCTCTTCTTCTTGGCAGCCGCGTTGTGGCTGATCGAAGGAACGCGGGACTCGTGGCCCGCACGCATCGCGTTCGGCGCGCTTTTG
>JALZGD010000213.1 GCA_030861205.1 Actinomycetota bacterium | reverse complement strand
TGTCGCGGCGTCCCGGGTCCTCGACGACGGCGGCGATGCGCTCTGCCAGCCGGCGCGGGTAGTCATCGTCCCAGACGCCGTGGTAGTCGATGAGCATCTCCTCTGGCAGGAGGGTCGATGCGGTCCCGACTCGAGAGGCGAGGATGTACCGCCCGGTGGCGAGATAGCCGGGTAGCTTGCCAGTGGTCCGAACCCAGCTCGAAGGATCGTTCGTCTGGGTGAGAAGACAGATGTCGCAGAGGCCGAGGTAGCGCGGCAGCTCGTCGTACGCCACCCTCCCCATGACGTGCAGACGGTCTGCGACCCCCTGCCGGGCGGCGAGGACCCGAAGATGAGGAATGCCCGGTCCATCACCGATCAGCACGCCGTGGACGGGCAGGTGGGGCAGCAAGCGGAGGGCGTTGACCAGCTCGACCCCGAGCCCGCCCCCCAAGGAGGGATACCACGTGAAGTGGCCCTGGATCCCGACGGTGACGACATCCCCGAGACCGAGCCGTCCTCGCAGGCCGCGGTCGTCGACCGGCCGGAACGTCCCGAGGTCGACGCCGTCGGGAACGGTGGCCGTCCTGGCATAGCCACGCTCTCGAAGCGCCTTCTCGTGAAAGTGGCTACGCACGATGATCCTGTCCGCTCGCCCGTACGCGAGAGCCTCCAGACCCCTTGCGGCCAGGATCCGTCCCTTCCCGGCTGAGATCAACTCCAGGAACGCGGCCGGGGCGTCTCCGGTGTCGACGATCACCGGCCGACCACGCGAGGTCAACGTTCCGGCGAGCACCGGGACCACCGCGAGCTCCATGAGGTACAGCGCGCCGAACCGGCCCCGCATCGCCGTCGACGAGAACCGGAAGACATCTTGCCCGCGTCCACCGGTTCGGCATACGACGGCCGTCCGCTGCTCGCCGAGTGCAGCGGCAACTCGTCGCGCTCGCGCTGCTGCGGCCGACTGCGCGTGGCCGTTCACGAGGAAGAGGGTCCGTTGCGTCACGAAGACCGGTCACGGAAAAGGGAGAGCGACGCGACGAGGGCCTATGCTCCAGGCGACGAGAGACCGGCCTCCGGCCGCTCGTCGCCAACGTCGGTAAAGGCGCGCTCCGTGCCATCGCGTGGGGGAAACCCATGGCCGCTGAAGCGATAGTTCGGCGGCCGATGTGGCGGATCTACTGCACCCAGGGATTCGACGAGGTCGTCGCGGACGAAGAACGCGTTGACTCCCGTCAATTCCGTGTGCACGAGCTGGTATCCCTTCACTCTCGCCAGCGTCTGCAGCGCTCCGAGTGAAGCACCGAAATGGTCAAAGCCATCGAACGAGCTTTCCTCGTCGACCGGCTCTACGAGCGCGGAGGACGGCGGAAGCGAAGCATTGTACTCGATCACAACGAGGCGGGGACGATAGCGAGTCGCTTTCCAGATCCAGTAGTCCTGACCGTCCACATCGATCGACAGGAGATCGGGCTCCTCCGGCACACGAGCTGCCTCGAAGAGGGCGTCCACGTTGCCGGGTCGGACGCGACTATTCACCACCTTGACTCGACCATTGTTCTCGTACTTCCGCGCCAACCCCGAAAACGACCTATCGTCGCACTCGACGAAGAGTCCGTTCCAGCGAAAGACATCGGCAAGGAGCACCGCGTTGCCCTCGGTTCCGGAGCCAACGCCAAATTCCACAAATGAGTGGCGGGCGACGCCAATCCTTCGGAAGATCTCCAGAATCACACCGTCCTCTCCGTTTTGCGAGAAGATCTTCCGTTCGAAACGAGTCAAGTCGTGGCCGTCGATCAATCCCCCGTACTCGGCCGCCGCTCGATGAACTGCATCGTAAAGGAGGGCGCGTTTGAGCCAATCTTGCTCGTCGCCTACCGCCTGGGCCAATGAACGGGTGGCCCGTACACGGAGTCCGTTCAGCGATCGTGCCCATGAGAGAGACCGCTGGCTCAACACGGCGCCAGTGCCGGTCGGAGGCGGGCCCACGGGCGGGCTTCCACGCCGATGGCGGTCAGGGCGAGCGCTGAGAGCGCCCCGACACAGGACCAACGCCACTCGTGACCGACTAGCGGGGACATCGCGAGTAGCGTGCCACAGCGGGCAACACCCCTCAACCTCTCGGCGACTCCCAACCATATCTGGGCGACGGATTGGACCAATGATTGGAGTGCGGCGAGCCAAGAAAATGACGCGTCGGACACGGGCTCACCAACGGATTCGCAGTCGTCTCATCCGAACGATCGCCGCGGCTTCGAGAAGGGTCCACTTTCGCGGTCAAGTTCGTCTCGTCCGATATCTTCTGCCGCCCCGTCGGTGTGCCGGGGTGAGCACGACCGTCCAGCTGCGAGACGGACGTGCGTTCTACGTCTCCGCAGAGGACTATCTGGAGTGGTATCTCCTGTTCTTCGGTGCCTATGAGCCTGAGATCACGCGACTGCTCGCCCACCTCACGACGGAGACAAGCACCGTCGTCGACGTCGGTGCGAACATCGGAGTTCACAGCCTGACCATGTCAGCGTTGGCGTCGAAGGGGCGGGTTTTGGCGTTCGAGCCCCATCCGACGACCGTCGAGCGGCTCCGGGCCAATTTGACGCTGAACGGCGCGACGAATGTAGAGGCGTTGCCCTTCGCGGTGCTTGATCACGCGTGCGTGGTGGAACTCCACGACAACACGGAAAAGCACAGAGGAATGGCGAGCCTTCATCCGTACGAGGGTTGGTCAAAGGTGACCGTCGAGGGGACGACGCTCGACGCGGCCATCGACGCGCACCGGGTTGGCGCGGTCGACGTGATCAAAGTCGACGTCGAGGGGTACGAGGCGCCCGTGCTCGCTGGTGGTCTGGCAACCCTGGCTCGGGACAAGCCCGCGGTGATTTTCGAGTATGTGCAATGGGCGTGGGAGAACTGCGGCTACGACCTCGAGTCGACCCTGCGCCAGCTCCGGGACATCGGCTACGACGGGTTCCACCTGATCGAGCGAGCCGGGCTTGTTCGACTGCCCGAGCCGTTTCACGGGTCGGGGAACATTCTTGCCCTCGGTCCCGGTCGGGGCGGAGCGAGCTGGTCGCACCGCGAGGAGCGCTGAGCCAGCCGCGACGGTCAGAAGCTCGTAGGCGACGGCTGGAGCGGCGGACCTGAGCGTGCACCGTCCGCTGGCCGAGGGACGCGGGAGCGGTGGAGGACGGCGTGCCGGAGCATCGCGATGAGGAGGAGCCCGAGCGCGTACCGAATTGCGCCGGTCACCAGCAGGTAGGCGACGTTACGGTCGATGGACAGCAGCTGTATTGCGGCGTACGCGAAGAGCCCCGCGCTCGTCGCCGAATGGACGGGAGCTCGGCGGTCGATGGTGCCGTAGATGAACCCGAGGCTCACCAGGCCGACGACAACCCCGGCAGTGCCAAAGTTGAGATAGAGATCGCCGGGGACTGTAGGCGCCTGCGCCGAGGGGTCCTGCCCGGGACGGGACGACCAGAACGTCTGATTGAAATAACGGCCCAGGCTCAGCTGGGGGAATTCCAAGTCAAGGAAGTGGCCGGCACCGGGCACGATGGAGATCGCCGGCTGCCAGAGCGTCCTGCCGTGTTTGAAGTCATCGCGCTCAGGAATACGTGCCGCGAACACGAAGAGCGAGTCCGCCCCCCGGACACGGGACGTGATCCCCGCGACGGCGTTCAATGGGATCTGTATCCCTGTCTTGTGGCGCCGCAAGCCGGTGGGATAGTCGTACGCACGCAACCCGTACAACGTGGCGCCGAGAAAGTCTTGACGATCGTCCCCGAGCGCGGTCGCCGCTCTTTGGGATTGGACGCCGATGTAGAACACGACGCCGAGCATGCCGACCGCGACCGCTCCCCATGTCAGAAAGCGCCGGCGCGGTGCGAAGTGCCCGACGGCCCAGGCGGCCACAGGTAGTACCGCGTACTCCTTGGCGCCGAACTGGATGGCGAGGACACAAGCGGCCACTGTCGCCAAAAGTTCCATCCCGAACGGCCGGCCCTTCGCCGCCGACTGGTAGGAGGCGAACGCGATGCCGAAGAGGTAGAGCTGGGCGACGTTGATCAGTAGGCCGGACGACACGTGGAAGATCGCCAGGAGGAATGCCGCGGCGATACAGCCGTAATAAAGTGTCGCCGTGCCCAGCCGGGACAGGTGGACGTCATAGACGCGTCCTTCCGGGACGAGCTTCTTTGCGAGGGCCGCCCCTGCTCCGAAGGCGACGAGTCCGAGGGTACACAAGAGCCAAACGAACGCGATCTGCGACCGCGGCGCCGCCACGACAACGGGGTGGTTC
>JALZGD010000212.1:550-4281 GCA_030861205.1 Actinomycetota bacterium | reverse complement strand
GGTCTGCTTCGTTGCGCGCGTACTCGTCGCGATCGACCTCGTTGGTGAAGATCTCCACTTGGTCGATACCTATGTGCCGTGCAGCGTCGGCAGCCACTCGACGCTGGCGCCGTGAGAGCGACGGCGATACGGCGGTTACGGCCATTGCACCGTCGCCAAGAACCCGGTGGGCAGCGGCCGCAAGGTATGTCGAGTCGACGCCACCGGAGAACGCGACGATCGCGCGCTCGAGAGACCTCAGCCGCCGGAGAAGCTCCGCCTCTTTGGCGACGAGTGCAGCTTCCTGAGGCACGGAGGGAAAGCTCAGGGCCATGACATCCATCTTCTCAGGGTCCGACGCGTTCGCCGGGCGGCGCACTAACGTTCCGGGATGATGTCAGCGCCGTCGGCCGCAGGTTTCCAATCGCTCGTTCGCGACCCATTGCTCACGGTCGCCTGCGTCCTGCTGCTCGTGGTGTGTATCGGCTGGATCGTTGCGACCCGACTGATCACGCACAACCTGAAGAGGGCCGCACGCCGGGCGCAACGTCGACGGCGCACCGGTCCTCCGCCGCCACCACGCGACATCTGGTCGGCACCGCCGTAACCATCGTCCTACCGCGTGTCTATTCGATGTAGCCGAGGTCCTTGAGGTGGGCCGCGACTGCTGCCGCCTCATCTTCGGAGTACTCCGCCGGCCCCGCCTCGATGGAGACGGGTTGTTCGGTGGCAGAAACCGGATGAGAGGTCAGCCACGCGGAGTCGAATGCAGCGGTGGCCGGCGTGCCGTCCAGTCCTTCGGGAACGCCTTGTTCGAGCAGAGCGAGGGCGGTTGGGCAGACGTCGTAAAGGGCGAGCTCGTCGATGCGTTGATGCGCGATCCTCGGGCCCGCTGCCGCAAAGATCCCGATGGGCCGGTGATCGGAGCTCCACGCTTCTTTGACCCCGGATAGAGGCAGCGGCGGAATGACGAGGGGTCCATCGGGCTCACGCTTGGGAGCGACCCGGTATCCCTTCGTCCACGAATCCAACATCAGGTCCGGAGCGAGATCGATCTGCTGCCCTTCGTAGATCGAGTCGCGCTTGTGCACCGCCGCAAAGGCTCGATCTCCCGTTGCAGGGTCAGCGATCTGCAAGAGGCCGGCGGCGATCTCATCCAATACGTCGTCTGCCGCGTTGTGCGAAACCCTCCCTTGCTGTTCGCGGCCTTCGAGGTTCAACCAGAGATCGCCGTGAAACCCCACGAACGCATCGGTCCGACTCCAGTCGAAAGGTCCGAGCTGCTGAGACAAGGACGCTTCGACCGTCTTGCGCGCGGCTCCCGGTGCGAGCCGCTTCGCGGTCTTCCGCACACCCGGGGGCAGCAGCCACGCGATCTTCGCGAGAGACGCTCGTGGCGGACGCGCACTCACAGCATGGCCGTTGCGCGCCAGCCACGCGCCTACGTTGACGTCTCCGTTGAGCGGTCCGGCACCATGGTCCGAGACGATTAAGAAGTCCGCGTCCGGCCATGCGTCGATCAGCTCTTGCGTAGCGCGATCCATCGCCTCGTAGATACGGTCGACGGCCGATGCCAGCGGGTGGGCCGTGCCGCGGAACTGCCAGAAGAAATGCTGTGCCCGGTCGACGTGTGGCCACACGCAGACGACGCACTCCGCATCGATCTTGTCCGCAGCCCACTTCATCGCAGCGGGCTGGATCGCGAGCCCTCGTTCGAGGTCGCTCAAGAAGGACTCGAGAGATCCGTGAGGAGCGCGATCCAGTAGGTCCTCTAGCGGCCACTGGTCCGCGAGGTCCTTCTGCAGTTCGGCAGGCTCCGAGATCCGAGCGCTTGGCGGCGCCCCGTAGCCGGCTAGCATCGCTCCGTTCACGGCCGAAGGCGGATAGGTCATCGGCACGTTCCAGACAAGGAAGCGACGGTCTGGGGCGAGCTCCCACAGCGCAGGAGCGGTTCGGTCGCGCGAAGAGAAGTAGCGGATGGCGTAAGTGCCGGGCGCGCGGTACCAGGATCCGAAGATCCCGTGCTTCGCCGGGTTGCAACCCGTGAAGGCCGATGTCCACGCGCAATCCGTGATCGGCGGCCACGTCGATCTGAGGGGGGCAGAAGCTCCTCGCTCCACGATCGCCTTCAGGGCGGGTAGCCGTCCAACTTCCATCAAGGGGGCAGCGACGTCGAAAGTCGCGGAGTCCCATCCCAAGATGACCAATCGCGGCGCCATAAGTGCGCCGCATCCTACGGAGCACCGGCCTCCGGGGTTGTCGACCACGGGCCCGACCCGCGTCGGGTATATCCATTAGCGAAATGAGCGCTGTCTTTCGGATACTCGTTATATGTAGCGGCAATCGCTGCCGCAGCCCGTTCGCGGAGTCGTATCTCCAGAGGGCGCTCGCCGGTCTCCCGGTCGAGGTCGCCTCGGCCGGGACTCTCGACATCGGACCGGCCGATGTCCCTTCGGAGATGAGCACCCTCGCTCGCGGGATGGGCCTCGACCTGTCCGCGCACAGAGCGCGGCCGCTCACATCCATCTCGGGATCCGATGTCGACCTCGTTCTCGGGATGGAGCGCCATCACGTCGCGACCGCGGTGGTCGATGGGGGGTTGCCGGCCGACAAGACGTTCACTCTCGCGGAGCTTTCGCGACTGATCGACCTACTACCCGCGCCGGAAACTCCCGACCCTGTCGAACGGGCACGAGCCATCGTTGCGAAGGCGGCCGAACGCCGAGCTCAGAGCCAGATGTTCGTGCCGGACGAGGACGTGACCGACCCGTTCGGGCGCTCGAAGAAGACTTACGAGCGGGTCGTGGCCCGGGTCGCCGACCTCTGCGACACGATCGCGTCGAGCCTCTTCGGCGTCGCATCCACGCCCGTCGCCTAGCGACCCCGCACTTGCAGGGATCGGCGTCTTAGCGCTATCTTTAGCACTCGTAGCAATAGAGTGCTAACGGACTCGCAGCACACCCCAAGGAGGAGATATGGCGAAGATCCTGGCGTTCGACGAAGAGGCTCGACGCGCTCTCGAGCGTGGCATGAACCAACTCGCCGACACGGTGAAGGTGACGCTCGGCCCCAAGGGCCGGAACGTCGTACTCGAGAAGAAGTGGGGCGCCCCCACGATCACGAACGACGGAGTGTCGATCGCAAAGGACATCGAGCTCGAGGACCCCTACGAGAAGATCGGGGCCGAGCTGGTCAAGGAAGTAGCGAAGAAGACCGACGACGTTGCCGGTGACGGCACGACGACCGCCACCGTGCTCGCGCAGGCGATGGTGCGCGAGGGCCTGCGCAACGTCGCGGCCGGAGCCAACCCGATCGCGCTGAAGCGCGGCATCGAGAAGGCCGTAGACAAGGCGGTCGAGACGATCCGCTCGATCAGTCGCGACGTCGAGGGCCGCGCTCAGATCTCGCAGGTCGCGTCGATCTCGGCGAACAACGACCCGGAGATCGGCGAGACCATCGCCGAGGCGATGGACAAGGTCGGCAAGGACGGGGTCATCACCGTCGAGGAGTCGAACACGTTTGGCCTCGAGCTCGAGCTCGTCGAAGGTATGCGTTTCGACAAGGGCTACATCAGCCCTTACTTCATCACCGACGCCGAGCGCATGGAGGCAGTGCTCGACGACCCGTACATCCTCGTCGCGAACCAGAAGATCTCGGCCGTCAAGGACCTGCTCCCGATCCTCGAGAAGGTCATCCAGGCAGGTAAGTCGTTGCTCATCGTCGCCGAGGACGTCGAGGGTGAGGCTCTCGCA
>JALZGD010000212.1:0-540 GCA_030861205.1 Actinomycetota bacterium | reverse complement strand
GGTGGCGGCACTGCCGACGAGATCACCGGCCGCGTGAATCAGATCAAGGCCGAGATCGAGCGCTCCGATTCCGACTACGACAAGGAGAAGCTGCAGGAGCGTCTCGCGAAGCTCGCCGGTGGCGTCGGCGTCATCAAGGTTGGCGCCGCAACCGAGGTCGAGCTCAAAGAGAAGAAGCACCGCATCGAAGACGCCGTGCAGACGACGAAGGCAGCCGTCGAAGAGGGCATCGTCGCCGGTGGTGGCGTCACCTTGCTTCACGCGCAGGAGGCGCTCGAGAAGCTCGAGCTCGACGGCGACGAGGCGACGGGCGCGACGATCATCAAGCGCGCGCTCGCCGAGCCTCTCAAGGTGATCGCTCGCAACGCCGGCCTCGAGGGTGGCGTTGTGGTCGAGAAGGTGCGCACGCTCGGCCCGGGCGAGGGCCTCAACGCTGCGACCGGCGAGTACGGCGACCTCTTCAAGGCCGGCGTCGTCGACGCTGCGAAGGTGACCCGGTCGGCGCTGCAGAACGCCGCTTCGATCGCGGCCCTGTTCCTG
>JALZGD010000047.1:10065-11830 GCA_030861205.1 Actinomycetota bacterium | reverse complement strand
AGCATGATGAGGCCGGAGACGATCACGAGCACCGGAACCATCGGAAGGATCGTGTGACTGAACGAATCGAAGCTGCGTTCGTCTTTGCGCGAGAAGACGTCGGCTGCGAACAAGATCAGCGCCAGCTTGGTTATCTCCGACGGCTGTAAAGACAAAGGCCCCAAGGCGATCCACCGCGCGCTCCCGCCGACGGTCACGCCGACGCCCGGCACGAGCACCGCGAACAGCAGCAATATAGATACCGCCATCAAGACGTAGCCGAAGCCTCGCAAGCGGTGATAGTCGAGGCCTGCGAACAGACAGAAGCCGATGACCCCCAGGACGGTCCACAGAGCCTGCTTGTTGAAAACGGCGAACGACGAGCCGGAGTCGGCGAACGACGTGACCGACGACGCCGAGAGGACCATGATCAAGCCGAGGAGTACCAAGGCCCCCGTGACAACGCTGAGAAGCACCGCCGGGTGACTCGGGCGGAGCCGCGTGACGGACGCACGCGAAGTGGCGCGCTTGCTACGCGCCCGCCCCAGCCTTTCAGTCTGGGTCGCCATACCCCGTCCCCTTCGCCTCCACTCGACGGTCCTCCCTGTGACCTAACGAGTCCAGCAGCGCGCGAACGGCGCGAGCGAAATCTTCGCCTCGCGCTGCGTAGCTCTCGTACATGTCCAGGCTCGCACATCCCGGTGAAAGTAAGACGGATCCTCCGGGCACAGATCTCTTGAATGCCATCTCGACCGCAGCCTCCATCGAGGTGGCGCGGTCGACCGGAACAAGCGGTTCGAACACGCGCTCGACTTCCTCCGCCGCTTCTCCCATCGCGACCACGGCGATCACCGGAGGAACGGCGTCCGCCATCACCGCGAGATCGATCCCCTTACTGCGACCCCCCGCGATGAGAACGACATCTTTCAGGTCGGCAACGGCGGCCAGGGCCGCGTGTGGGTTCGTCGCCTTCGAGTCGTCGATGAACGTGACGTCGTCGGTCATCGCGACCGTTTGGAGACGATGTGGAAGCGGTCGGAATCCCTTCACGGCGCGCTCGATGCTTGCTTGCCCGACGCCGTATGCGAGAGCGGCAGCCGCCGCGCCACAAACGTCTTCCAGACCCGGCCGCCCCGGCAGAGGCACGTCGCGGAGCGCGAGGATCCTGTCGCCTCTTGCGACGATCGCATCTCCCGCGATCCCGACGCCGGTCGCGGGGGCCGTTATCGTCGAGAATGACACCGTTGCGGCAACGCTAGATGCAGCAAGCTTCGTCGCCACCGCGTCGTCCGAGTTGTACACAAGCGTGTCTTCGGGTCGCTGGTTCTCGGTGATGCGCCCTTTTGCGGCCGCATACGCATCGAACGATCCATGCCAGTCCATGTGATCCTCGGCAACGTTCAGGATGACTGCGACCTTCGGCCTGAACGTATGGATCGTTGCGAGTTGGAAGCTCGACACCTCGACGACCAGCGCGCCCCCGCGCCCGACTCGCTCGATCGCATCGATCAACGGAGTCCCGATGTTGCCGGCAGCCAGAGACTCGATGCCTGCGACAGCCAACATCTCGGCGAGCAGCGAAGTCGTCGTCGTTTTCCCGTTCGTCCCCGTGACGGCAAGGAAGTCGCAGGACGCGAGGCGATAGGCGAGCTCGATCTCGCTCCACGCTTCGATGCCGGCCGACGTCAGCTGCGTCACGATGGGGGCGGTCGGAGGAATACCAGGACTGAGGATCGCGAGATCGAACCCGCCCAGCCTCGGATACTCGCCGACGAAGACCTCGGCG
>JALZGD010000047.1:0-10055 GCA_030861205.1 Actinomycetota bacterium | reverse complement strand
GTGCCGCGGCTCGTCGCACGGGCTCGGCGTTGCCTTCGTCCACCACCGCAACCGAAGCTCCTCGCCGTAAAAGTGCGCGAGCTGCGGCACGACCGCTGATGCCGGCCCCGCACACGAGAACGCGTGCCGGCTCGAGCTTCACTTGAGCCCGCCCTTCGAGATGAAGTCGGCATAAAACAGGCCCACACCGAACGCAACCGACAGCCCCGACAAGACCCAGAACCGCACGATCACCGTGAATTCCGGCCACCCGGCCAGCTCGAAGTGATGATGGATCGGTGCCATCAGAAAGACGCGGTTGCCCGTTCGTTTGAACACGGCCACCTGCGCGATCACCGACAGCGTTTCGACGACATAAAGGCCGCCCATTACGACCAGCAGCAGTTGGGTGTTGAGGAGAACCGCGAGCACGGCCATAGAGCCACCGAGCATCAGCGAGCCAGTGTCCCCCATGAAGATCTTTGCGGGGGCCGTGTTCCACCAAAGGAACCCCGCGCACGCGCCGAACAACGCAGCCGCGACGATCGCGAGCTCGAATGGGTCCGAACCCGTGTGGTGCCATTCGTAGAAGACGGGGTGACGGAACTCCCAGAACCCGATGACTACGAAGGCTGCCAACACCTGCGCGGCCGATCCGACTGCTAGACCGTCGAGGCCGTCCGTCAGATTCACCCCATTCGACGATGCCGCGATCATCACGAAGACCCACACATAGATGATGACGCCGATGTTCAGCGCGGTGGCGCGGAAGAACGAGATGTCGGTCTTGAGACCGATCACGTGAACCGCTGCGACGGCGAAGATCGCTCCAATGGCGAGCTGACCCACGAACTTCGCCCGCGATTGAAGCCCGAGGTTCCGTGCCTTGCGGATCTTTATGAAATCGTCGGCGAACCCGAGACACGCGAGCGCGACGATCGTCAACATCGCGAGCACGCCTGAGTCGCGGAATGGCGTCAGCCCACCCGTTCCTACGTGACCGATGAAGTAGCCGATGATCGTCCCGAACAGGATCACCAAACCGCCCATCGTCGGCGTGCCGTGCTTCTCGTAGTGAGCCTTGGGCCCCTCTTCTCTAATCAATTGGCCCCATCCGCGAGAGCGGAACCGACGGATCGCAACGGGAGTCCCCAATAGCGTCGTGATCAAGGCCACGAGCCCCGCCAGCATGATGTTTGTCATACGCGCGAGTCCTTACCGAACCCGAGGGACGCCAGAACTTCATGAGCGACGACGCGATCGTCGAACGGGACGGTGACGTCGGCAAACTGCTGACCGGTCTCGTGCCCCTTGCCGGCTATCACGACTACGTCGCCGGGGCGCGCCCACCCCAGGGCGACCTCGATCGCAACACGGCGATCGACGTCGTGATAGTCCGGGCCTTCCGCGCGCTCTGCGCGAACGCCCTCGAGGATCTCGCCGATGATCACCTCGGGATCTTCGGACCGCGGGTTGTCCGAAGTGACCACACAGATGTCGGCTGTACGCGCGACAACGGCACCCATCAACGGTCGCTTGGCGCGATCCCTATCCCCCCCGCACCCGAACACACAGATAACTCGACCTTCACGGACGGCGCCGCGTGCGGCCTGTAGCACGTTGTCCAGCGAGTCGGGCGTATGTGCGTAATCGACGACGACGCTGAACGGCTGACCCTCGTCGATCGCTTCGAAACGTCCGGGAACCGAGACGACCGACGCGAGACCACGTTCGATCGCAGTCAGGGTTATCCCGCACTGAAGGGCAATCGCCGTCGCCGCCAAGCAATTGCTCACGTTGAACCCGCCGATCAAAGACGTTCGAACCGCGATGTCACCTTTGGGGGTCACGATCGAGAATGCGCTCTGCGACGGCAGGAACGAGATGTCGCGAGCTCTCACTTCGGCATCGCCGGTTCCGAACGAGACCGCAGGGATCCCGACCTCGCCGAGCAGCCGACGGCCGTAAGGGTCGTCTGCGTTGACGGCGGCTTTTTCCGTCCGGCCCGCCACGAACAACGAGCGCTTTGCCGCGAAGTAGTCCTCCATATCGGCGTGAAAGTCGAGATGGTCCTGCGTCAGATTGGTGAATCCGGCGGCCTGGAAACGGATGCCGTTCACGCGACCTAAGACGAGCGCGTGCGAGGTCACTTCCATCGCGACGGCTTTTGCGCCGGCCGCGATCATCTCGGCGAACAACCGCTGTAGATCGACCGATTCCGGAGTCGTGCGAGCGCCCGGCCTCGCGCGGCCCCCAACGCGGGTCTCTATCGTTCCGATCAATCCCGGAGCGAGCCCCTCCTCCTGCATGATCGCCGCCAGGAGGTAGGCCGTCGTGGTCTTCCCATTCGTTCCGGTGACTCCCGCGATAAGCAGCCGCTCGGCCGGGTGATCGAAGAAGGCAGCGGCAAGATCGCCCATCGCGGCACGTACGTCGGGCACCACGATGGACGGCAGGTCGACGTCCACCGAACGCTCAACCACGAGCGCTGCGGCGCCAGAGCGTGCCGCATCACTAGCGTGCACGTGGCCGTCCGTGCGCGCCCCGGGCACGCACAGGAACAACGCGCCCGGATCGACCGACCTCGAGTCGTAGGCGATATCGGCGACCTGTGTGGTCGGGCTTCCCTGGATATGCGCGTCGATGCCGGCCGACGCGACCAAACCGGCGAGGGTCTTGGGCGAGATGCTCCCGGACATGATTTCGAGCCTAGTGGGCGGGACCGGCAGGACACCGGGCCATCAGAACCCCGATCCGGGGATGGAGCCTTGCGTCGTCGCGGGCTCGTTGGCGGCCTGCCGTGCGGCATTCCCAGTCGGCGCCACGCCGAGATGGCGGAGCGCGAACTGCGCTATCGCCTGGAAGGTCGGCGCGGCCGTGTACCCACCCCATATCGGAGTCGGATCGTCGAGCCGTACCAGGACGACGATCGCGGGGTCGTTGGCCGGCGCGTATCCCACGAACGACGCCTCGTAGTGGTTGCCGTAGCCACCCGAAGGTAACGGCTTCTGCGCGGTGCCGGTCTTACCCGCCACGCGATACCCGGGTATCGCTGCAGCGATCCCGGTGCCGTTGGTGACGACCCCTTCTAGGATCTTGGTCATCTGCTCGGCCGTCTTCTTGGAGACGACTCGTCGCGTTGCGGGCGGCGCCGAGGGGTGCATACGACCCGCACCGTCGAGCGTCCCATGCAGCAGTTTCGGCTCGACCCACTTGCCACCGTTCGCAAGCGTTGCGTACGCGGCTGCCAATTGCATCGGTGTCACGGCGACACCCTGGCCGATAGGGATGTTTGCAATCGAAGAACCAGACCACTCGTCCTTCGGGATGACGATGCCGGCGGACTCGCCGGGGAAATCGAGTCCCGTTTTCGACCCGAAACCGAAGAGCCGGACGAAGTGATCGATCAGGTCCTTTCCGAGGCGTAAACCGATCTCGACCGTTCCTACGTTCGATGACTGGTCGATGATCTGCTTCACCGTCATCGATTCGGTCCCGTGCGACTCGGCATCGTGGATCGCTCGGTCCGCGACTTGCAACGAATATGGAACGCTGAAAGTTGTCCGCGGCGTCACGGTCTTGCTCTGTAGCGCAGCCGAAGCGGTGACGATCTTGAACGCCGAGCCCGGCTCGTAGATATCGGTAAGAGCCTGATTGCGGAGGTTCTCGGCGGGGAACGCGCCGGGGTGGTTGGGGTCGTAATCGGGGTCGTTCGCGAGGGCGAGGATCTCACCCGTAGAAGGACGCATCACGATCGCCGTCCCATCCAAAGCGTGAAATCGCTGAACGGCAGAGTCCAATGTCAGCTGCGTGAAGTACTGGAGCTCCTTGTCGATCGTCAGCAGCAGGGACCGACCCGGCACCGCTTCGGTCTCTGTGAACTTCGCCTGCGGCAGGGGTCGGCCGGCAGGATCCTGTTCGAGCGTCATCGTCCCCGGCGTCCCCTGAAGCAGGTCGTTGTATTGCAACTCGACGCCGGCTATCCCACGCCCGTCGATGTTCGTGAATCCGATCGTTTGCGACGCGAGGCGGCCCCCCGGGTAGAAGCGCTTGGGCTCAGCCCGCAGGTAGATGCCGGGAAGAGCCAGACGCTTCACTCGCGCTGCGGTCTTGGGATCGAGCTGCCTGGCGATGTACCCGAATCTCGGCGACGTGCCGTGCAATCGCTGCTCGATCACAGCG
The DNA here is from genome assembly GCA_030861205.1 of Actinomycetota bacterium. Classification (GTDB taxonomy): domain Bacteria; phylum Actinomycetota; class CADDZG01; order CADDZG01; family WHSQ01; genus JALZGD01. The sequence goes on along the minus strand of JALZGD010000047.1, from coordinate 5,894 downwards.
GGCGGTATGTCGAGCACGCGACTGAGCTTTCGCGCGGTCCTCTTGATGTCGCGAACCATGGTCGGGTCCGTGTAGATCGACTCGGTATCGACGGAGATCGCGAGCGGGCGCCCATTACGATCGAAGATCGCTCCGCGGCGAGCCGGGAACGAGACGATCCGCAGACGCTGGCGCGCCGCCATCGCTTCATAAGAAGAACGTTCGAGGACCTGCAGAGTGAAGAGGCGCACGCCCATCGCCGCGAAGGCAACAACGAACATGACGAACAACGCGACCAACCGTGACGGCGAACGCGACGGGCGATGGGTCGGTGGCCTGCGGCGCGTCGAGCTCGACCGCGCTCTGGACGAAGCGGCTCTGGAAGAACGAGGGGCCGGCTCTCGTCGAGCCGACCCACCCATCCTTCCGGTCCTGGCGCTGCGGGAGCGAGGTGTGTTCGTCATGGGGTGCCGCCGAGATCGACTCCATCGGCCGCCGCCTGCCCCGTCGCCGACAGGTCGTCCTGCCGCTCGGTCGCAGTGGCCGGCTTCGATCCGTGGTGCACTGCTGCAACGATGTAACTCACGCTAGGCGGATCGACCATCCCGAGCTTGGTGCGTGCATAACGCTCGATACGTCCCGGGCTTTCGAGCCGTGCAGCCTCGAATAGCAGTTCCTCGTGATGCGACTCTGCCGCGTCCATCTTCTTGGTCAGATCGGACAACTTGAAGGCCGACTGAGCGAGAACGATCTGCTCCATCAGAACGCCGAAGATCACCGCGCCTGCAATGATCACGGCAATGATGATGGCCGGCGCGTAACGTCGGGCATCACTGCGCGCGATCAACGACCGCGCTCGCTTCTTGCGAACTACATGGAGGCGCGGCCGCGCAGCTACCGTCTTCCGTACGTGCGTCGCGCGCGAGCTCATGCCGCCTCTCCACTAACGCGGATGCACTCGGCGGCTCGAAGCTTCGCCGCACTCGCACGCGGGTTTCGCTCCTGCTCCCCTTGCGGGGGCCGCACGGGCCGACGCGTCAAGATCCGGATGGACGCTTCCGCACCGCACGTACACACCGGAAAGTCCGGCGGGCAGGTGCAGCCGCGAGCGGCGTCGGCGAACGCGTTCTTCACGATGCGGTCCTCGAGCGAGTGATACGAGATGACGGCGACGCGCCCCCCGGTCGCGAGTGCAGCGATCGCGTCGCCGAGCGCCCGCGTCAGAGAGTCGAGCTCGCTGTTGACCTCGATGCGAAGGGCCTGGAACGTTCGACGAGCAGGGTGGCCCCCGGTCCTGCGGGTGGCCGCGGGGATGGCGTCTTTTACGACCTCTGCCAGCGCGACCGTCGACTCGATCGGGCGGGCACGCACGATCGCGGAGGCGATCCGACCGGCGAAACGCTCCTCGCCGTAGTTCCTGATCACGCGCGCGAGATCGCGTTCCGGATACTCATTCACGACGTCACGCGCGGACAACGCCTGCGCGGGATCCATCCGCATGTCTAGAGGGCCCTCGTTTCGGAAGCAGAACCCACGGCGCCCAAGATCAAGTTGGGGGGAAGAAACTCCAAGGTCGAATAGGACTCCTGCCACCGCCTCAATCCCGAGTCGTTCCAGGACGGACGCGATGCGCGCGAAGTCGTCACGTACGAAAGAAACCCGCGACGCCCTCGCGCCGAGGTTGGCCCGAGCCGCATCCAGGGCCTCTGGATCGCGGTCGATGCCGACGACAGAGATCGCGGGTGCCGCATCGAGAAGCGCGCTGGTGTGGCCGCCACCGCCGATCGTTGCGTCGACGACGACTCCCCCATGCTCCAGTGCAGGCAAGAGGAGCTCGACGACTTCGGAGCGAAGGACGGGCTCGTGTCCTGCAGTCGTGTCCCAGCCCATCGCGCCTCCTCGAGGAACATCGTTCAGCGCCCCAGCGCCCGCGCAGCGATCGCGACCATCCCGAGGAAGCCGCCCACCGACGAGCCCGTCAGGGCCAACACGATGATGCTCTGCCCCAGCTCGCGGGCGATCCCGCCGTCCCGTTCCTCACGCAACCTCATGGCCATGGAAGCCCCTCTCCTAGAAGTTCAGCTCTTGGGCGAGCTCGTCGAGACGCCCCTCATCGACCTTCGCCTGCTCCTCGACCCATCTCTGCGGGCTCCAGATCTCCGCATGGTCGAGCGCGCCCGTGACGACGACGTCGCGGTCGACCCCCGCGTATGTCCGGAGCTGGAGCGGGACGCCGATCCGTCCCTGGCGATCGATCTCGTCTTGATGTGCGCTCGCGGCCACTGCCCGAATCACCGAACGGGCGTGCTCACGCGCCCGGCCTTGCTCGAGGAGGTCGTTCTCGAGCCGGGCCCACCCCTCCGACGAGTACATGCCTATGCAGCCCCCCATGTAACGGATCAAGACGACCTTGTCGTCGGCGAACTCGTCGCGCAGGCGAGACGGGACGATCAACCGGCCCTTCGAGTCGATGGTGTGGCGGTACTCCCCGGTGAACGACAAGCGGCTCCCCTAGCGCTCCCCAGAGCGCCGTGGAGGAGACCGTACGGAGGGCGCTTACCTCCCTATCGCGCCCATCTCCTCCACTTTGCTCCACTTGACGGCATACTCTGACCCCCTCCCTCCCGTAAGTCAACGTAAGTACGCGCAATTACGTACGTGTAATTCAGGCCCCGGGCAGCCGCCGACGCCGCTCCGGTTCAGACGGTCCCTCGGGGACCCCGCTCCGCTCCTCGTAAGCGACCCACGCGCCTCGCTGCGCTCGGGGCTCTTCGGGGTCGCTTAATTCGAGAGGGTCCCCTCTGGGACGTCCCGCTCCGCGGCGAACTAGGCCGCAGGCCGAAGGACGTGCGAATGCCCCGGCGAGTATGGCTCCGCCAAGTGCGGAATTGGGATTCCTAGTCGCAGACGGCGTGGCGTTTCAACGCACCGCCGTCGAGGACTGTCTGAGCTTGAGGGGCATCGCACGGCCGTAGGCCGGAGGCCGGTCGCGCCCTAAACAGTGAGGGTCGCGGGGAGCCTCAGGTATTGGTGCCAGTTCGGGTCGACACGGTCGACCGCGACCACGATCCAGACGCTGTCGTGAGGAGCTTGCGGCTCGGTGCGGAGCCGGAGGCCGACGTCCTGCGGGTTGCGGTTCTCTTTCCGTGCGTTGCAGGGCCTGCACGCTGCCACCACGTTGTCCCACGTGTGCGTTCCCCCGCGGCTCTTGGGGACGACGTGGTCCACGTTCTCGGCAGGACGTCCGCAGTACTGGCACTGGAAGTTGTCGCGAACGAAAACTGCCCGGCGAGACAGCGATGCGCGTGCGCGGTACGGGACCTTCACGAAGTAATTGAGCCGAACGACGCTTGGAGCCTGGATCGTTATGTGCTCGGAGTGGTACGTGACGCCGTTCGAGTGGAGAACTTCGGCTTTGCCTTTCAGGGCAAGAACGAGCGCCCGCCGCACTGGTACGACACACAGCGGTTGGTACGAGGCGTTCAGGACAAGCGCTCTGCCCAAGGTTTCTGAAGTATATGGGCCGCCCGTGTCCTACCCGCGGTCCGCATTAGTCGAGAGCGGTCTTAGCATCGAAAGGACGCGGGAGCGTGCGCTCGTTCTGAGTGGAGGGGAGTTGTCGAAGAACCGTCGTCGATCGCCGATCGAGTGGCCCGTGCTCAAGCAGCTCGCCTCGAGCGACGCGACCGGTCTCGGGAGCAATGCCTTCTCCGATCGAACGCGATCCTTGAGGCCTCGTATCGACGGTGCGCAAGTCACCAAATCCGTTTGCCCCTATTGCGCCGTTGGTTGCGGACAGCTCGTGTATCACCGCGACGGCAAGATCACCGATATCGAAGGCGATCCGGATTCGCCGATCTCGGAAGGATGTCTGTGCCCGAAGGGGGCCGCGACGATGCAGCTGGTAACGGGCTCGCATCGCGTGCAGAGCGTTCTGTATAGACGGCCACACGGGACGGAGTGGGAAACGATCCCGCTCGACAAAGCCATGGACATGGTGGCTGAGCGCGTCAAAGAGACGCGCGATCGAACGTGGGAGTCGGTCGGTCCCGACGGGAACCCGTTACGTCGCACGCTGGGTTTCGCTCATCTCGGTGGAGCGACACTCGACAACGAAGAGAACTACCTGATCAAGAAACTCTTCACGGCGCTTGGAGCTATCCAGATCGAGAATCAGGCGCGCATATGACACTCGTCGACGGTCCCCGGTCTGGGGATCTCGTTCGGTAGAGGTGGCGCGACCACCTTCCAGCAGGACCTTCAGAACTCGGACTGCATCGTCATACAGGGCTCGAACATGGCCGAGTGTCACCCCGTCGGGTTCCGTTGGGTGATGGAGGCAAAAAGGCGCGGCGCGACCGTCATCCACGTCGATCCGCGCTTCACGCGGACGAGCGCGGTCGCCGATGTCCACGTCCCCCTGCGCGCCGGCAGCGACATAGCGTTCCTCGGCGGTCTCATCAATTACGTCATCCAGAACGAGCGCTACTTCCGCGACTACGTCGTCTCGTACACGAACGCAGGCGCGCTGATCGAGGACGGTTTCAAGGACACGGAAGATCTGCAGGGCCTCTTCTCCGGGTGGGACGAAGAGAAGGGGCAGTACGACATCTCGTCGTGGCAGTACGAAGGGGTCCCGGTCGCGCCGTCGGCCGGTCAGCGCGAGGAGTTCTCCGGCGAACCGATGTCCGAGCGAGGAACGCAGATCAGCGCCGAGCGCTTCGATCCGACACTTGAGGACCCTCGTTGTGTGTTCCAGATCCTGAAACGACACTTCATCCGATACACGCCCGAGATCGTCGAGCAGATCTGCGGCGTTCCCGAAGAGCTATTCCTGAGGGTGGCCGAGACGCTATGTGACAACTCTGGGGCCGAAAGGACTTCGGCTTTCTGTTACGCGGTGGGATGGACGCAACACACGGTCGGCGTCCAATACATCCGGACCGCATCGATCCTGCAATTGCTGCTGGGCAACATCGGTCGTCCCGGCGGCGGGATCCTCGCGCTGAGAGGGCATGCATCGATCCAGGGGTCGACGGACATCCCGACTCTCTACAACCTTCTCCCCGGCTACCTTCCGATGCCGAAGTCGAACTACGACACGTCGCTTGCCAAATACATCGAGTACAACGAGTCGGCGTCGGGGTGGTGGAGCGAGTTCCCGAAGTACATCGTGTCTCTGCTGAAGGCGTACTTCGGCGATGCAGCAACCGCCGACAACGACTGGTGTTACGAGTACCTGCCGCATCTCACCGGCGATCACTCACACATGACGACCGTCGCAGACATGGCCGACGGCGACGTCGAGGGGTACTTCGTGATGGGAGAGAACCCAACGGTCGGCTCGATGAATGGCGCGCTCCATAGAAAGGCGTTACGCGCCGCCAAGTGGGTAGTCGTTCGCGACTTCGCCGTCACCGAGACCGCGGACTTCTGGCGCGACGCGCCGGAGATCCACAGAGGGGAGGTCGCACCGAAGGACATCGCAACCGAAGTCTTCTTCTTCCCGTGCGCGGCCCACACCGAGAAGGACGGAACGTTCACCAATACGCAGCGACTCTTGCAGTGGCATCACAAGGCCGTCGAGCCCCCGGGCGACTGCCGCAGCGAGCTCCACTTCATGTATCACCTCGGCACTCGCCTGAAGACGCTCTACCGCGACTCGACCGACCCGAAAGACCGGCCGATCATCGACCTCGTGTGGGATTACCCGCTCGTCGCCCCCCACGACGAGCCGCATGCAGAAGCGGTCCTCAAAGAGATCAACGGGTACAACGTCGAGACGGCTCGCCGGTTGCATCGTTCAAAGAGCTTTCTGCAGACGGGTCAACGGCATGCGGTTGCTGGATCTATTCGGGATGCTTCGGCCACGGGGTCAACCAGACGGCGCGGCGCAAGCCGGGATCGGAGCAATC